>JBDTJV010000218.1:0-3624 GCA_039935675.1 Ginsengibacter sp.
GGCGGCGTAAATTCTCCTGTCCGGGCTTTTAAAAGTGTTGGAGGAACTCCCTTATTTATAAAATCTGCTAAAGGTTCTTCTCTTTTTGATGAAGATGGCAATACATATATTGATTACATCAATTCATGGGGTCCGATGATTCTTGGCCATGCCTATGGACCCGTAGTAAAAGCAATCCAGGAAAAAGCGGCTGATTCTACTTCCTTTGGCGCACCTACTGAATTGGAAATCCAAATGGCCGAGGTGATTAAGAGTATGGCGCCAAATATAGACCTGGTTCGCATGGTAAGCAGCGGAACGGAGGCCTGCATGAGTGCCATTCGTTTGGCAAGAGGATATACGGGGAAAAATAAATTCATAAAATTTGAAGGCTGTTACCATGGCCATGCCGATTGTTTCCTGGTAAAGGCAGGAAGCGGATTAGCCACCTTGAATATCCAGTCAGTTCCAGGTGTAACAGAAGGTGTTGCACAAGACACTTTGACCGCACCGTATAATAATTTACCTGCGGTCGAAAAATTAGTTGAACAAAATAAAGGAGAAATTGCAGCAATCATCATAGAACCAGTGGTCGGAAATATGGGCTGCGTGCCACCTGAGAAAGGATTTTTAGAAGGATTAAGAAAAATATGTGATGAGGAAAATATCGTTTTTATTTTCGATGAAGTGATGACAGGATTTCGCCTGGCTGCCGGAGGCGCGCAGGAAAAATTAAACGTCAATGCTGACCTCGTTACTTATGGAAAAGTGATTGGTGGCGGTTTGCCCGTTGGTGCTTTTGGTGGTAAAAAAGAAATTATGGAACACATTGCTCCATTAGGAAATGTTTACCAGGCGGGAACTTTAAGCGGAAATCCTATTGCTATGGTCGCAGGTTTTACCATGCTGAATGAATTAAAAAATAATCCTGCGATTTATAAAGAATTAGAAGATAAAGGAGCCACTCTTGAGAAAAAGTTGGACGAGATTTTATCCTCAAAAAATATTGACCACCGCATCAATCGCATGGGAAGTATGATCAGTATTTTCTTTACAAATAAAAGAGTAATCGATTTTGAATCTGCTTCTACAACGAATATCCCTACTTTTAATAAGTTTTTCCATCATATGCTGGATCATGGAATTTATCTCCCACCCTCTGCCTACGAAAGTTGGTTTTTTAGTCATTCCTTATCCGATGAAGATCTTGAAAAAACCTTTGTGGCTGTTGAATCTTTCAAGGTTTAGAACATTTTGTAAAATGATTATAACTCAGTAAATCAACAAATAATCCTTATTCCTATTTTTAAGGATTTACCGCATCGTATACAACCACTTTGCTCCATAAATGCGAACATTCTTTTATGAATTTTAAATGAACAGGATGATCCTGGTAAATATCCTGGTCGTGAGGACTATCAAAAAGTAGAAGCCATGAAACGGAATAACTATTTTCAACCACATCACGATTAGTTTTGGCAGGAATTCCAATATGAAAATTTTTAATTTCTTCTACTAGCGAAAGAGTTTTGAGCCCATCTATCAATTGTTCCCGATGTTGAGCATTTCCTTCATCTTTCAACCAAAAAAAAACGTGGTGAATGAAACCATTTTCATTTATGATCATAGTTATTTTTTAAAAGTGTGAGCGGCAAAATTAACTGATTTTTTCTACGTATAATTTACCAACCAGGCTTATCATCATTTTGTTAAACCATTCAAAACGTCTCCAAAATAAGTCGATTTTGAATTTTTGCAATCTGGTAATGTGTTACCTTTATGCCTATTGAATTTTGATTAATTATCCTGAATAAACACTTATATGGCAAATCCTGAAGAAATTAAAAACAGTTATATTGATTTCGTTCTCACAAATGGTGAGCCTCCAAAATCAGTTTATAATTTTGCTAAGAAATTAAAAATTACCGAGGCTGATTTTTACAACTTTTATGGTTCATTTCACGCGATCGAAAAAGCGATTTGGGAAGATCTTACATTAGCGACAATCCTTAAGATACGCGAGCAGGACGTATGGTCTTCATACAGTTCAAGGGAAAAAATGCTTTCATTTTTCTACAGCTTTCTTGAGCTGCTAAAAACAAAACGAAGCTTCATTATTTATTCTCTGAATAAAAATCCAAAAAAGATAACTACTCCCGATGTTTTGTCAGAAACAAAAACTGTATTTCTGAGTTTCTCTGAAGATGTGATCAATGAAGGATTGAATAGCGGCGAATTGGTAGAAAGAAAATTGTTGAGCAAGCATTATAAGGATGCGCTTTGGCTACAGTTTGCTTTCATTGTACAATTTTGGGTAGATGATGACAGCCGCAACTTTGAAAAGTCAGATGAGGCTGTTGAAAAAGGTATCAATGTTGCATTCGACCTGTTTCAAAGATCACCCATTGACAACCTTTTTGAATATGGAAAGTTTATCACAAGGAATGGAAAGTTTAAAGAAAAAATGGGAATTTAATCTATGAAAGCGCAAGAGCACATGCCCACCACGAAAGTGGAAAGGTCAGCTAAATTTGTAAAAACAGGTTTTAGAATTGGTGGCAATTATGTAAAACATTATTCCAAAAAATTATTTAATCCCGATCTTTCCAGGGACGAGTTAAATGAAGATAACGCTACCGACATATACAATTCATTAAGCCAGCTTAAAGGGTCTGCCTTAAAGATCGCACAAATGTTGAGCATGGATAAAAATATCCTACCGAAAGCGTATACCAATAAATTTAGCCAATCTCAATATAATGCTCCTCCCCTTTCCGGGCCTCTTATCCTTAATACTTTTGTGAAAAGTTTTGGGAAAACGCCGGACAAGATTTATGATTCGTTTAATCTTCAATCGACAAACGCTGCGTCCATCGGACAGGTACACGAGGCCACGCTGGATGGGAAAAAGCTCGCCATAAAAGTTCAATATCCTGGCGTAGGCGCCAGTATTTCATCTGACCTTAAAATGGTGAAGCCTTTTGCATTCCGCATACTTGGAATGAATGAAAAAGAATTAAACATTTATATCCGTGAAGTGGAAGAGCGGTTATTGGAAGAAACCGATTACGATCTTGAATTGAAGCGCTCTATCAAATTCTCAAAAGCCTGCAGCAAATTAAAAAATATTGTATTCCCAAAATATTATCCTCAACTTTCATCAGGTAAGATTATTACGATGGATTGGATGGAAGGACTTCATTTGAAAGAATTTTTAGCAACAAACCCTTCCCAAAAATTGAAAAATAAGATCGGGCAGGCCTTATGGGATTTTTATAATTTTCAACAGCATGAATTAAGAGCGGTTCATGCAGATCCTCATCCTGGAAATTTTTTAATAACTCCGGATGAAAAATTAGCGGTTATTGATTTTGGTTGTATAAAAGAACTTCCTGAAGATTTTTACCGACCTTTTTTTGGATTGATTTTTCCTGACCTGATGAAAGACAAAGCTGCAACCATTAAGGCTTTCAGGCAATTGGAAATGATTCTACCTAATGATGATAAAAAGCAAATTGAATTTTATTACAAAGCATATAAAGAAATGATCACGCTTTTTGCCTCGCCTTATATCAGCAAGACTTTCGATTTCAGCAAACCTGAATTTTTCGAAGAGTTATATGCCTACGGCGAAAAAATAGCAAC
>JBDTJV010000219.1:0-3328 GCA_039935675.1 Ginsengibacter sp.
GTTATCGCGGGGAGCAAATCTGCAGAAATATTATTTTAAGAAAGATCCAACCAAAACTTTTCTTGGTATTATTCCCGAAACGATCAACGATAATAAAAATACACTTTTGGTAAATGGGTTCTGGGGCCTTTCCCGGCACATTAATTACCTGGGTGAAATATTAATGGCAACGGGTTTAGTGTTAAGTACCGGTTACCCGCAGTTGATAGGGCCCTGGTTGTATCCTTTGTATTATGTGGCGCTTTTATTTCCGCGGCAGGCGGATGATGATAAAAGATGTTCTATAAAATATGGACCACTTTGGAATGTATATAAAACAAAAGTGCCATGCAAAATTATTCCTTACATCTATTAAAGCCGGTACATTTTACGAGTAGTATCACCCATAATTTTTATCGCCATTTTACGCGGTAATATTTTTTGCATGATGAAGGTGGCGAACTTGTTACCCGTTCCGGAAACAAAAGAAGGTACCTTACCTAACTTCTGAAAACATTCATGTACGACAGCCTCTGGTGTTTGTACTTTGGGTGCAAAAAAACCTTTCTTTTCAGGTTTTGTTTTTATAAAATTGGGAGTTGAGGTAGCACCGGCACAACAGGCTATTACATCTACGCCTTTATTCTTCCATTCATACCATAGGCTTTCTGCCAGCACACGGTCAAAAGCTTTAGTAGCAGCATATACCGATAAAAATCCGCTGCCCTGGAATCCTGCTAAGGATGCCATCATAATCAAAGCTCCTTTTCCTTTTTTTATCATGGCTTCGCCAAACTCCTGGAATAGGTTCATCGGCGTGATCATATTTGCCTGCGCGATCCGGGTGTTGGCTTCTATTGATATTTCTTCAAAAGCCCCGATGTGTGACAACGCCGCATTATACACAAGCAGGTTAATTTCCTTATCCTGAAGTTGATCGTGCAGGTATTGTATAGCATGTGCATCAGCAAGGTCGCAACAAATGCAACTGACATCAACCTTGAATTGGTTTCTCAATTGATTTGCAAATTTTTCGAGCGGCTCTTTTCTCCTGGCAATTAATACTAAGTCCATTCTTTGTGCAGCCAGGTAAGATGCAAAAGCAGCGCCCATGCCTTCAGAAGCTCCTGCCACCAAAGCAACCTTTCCATATTTGAGTAAAAGATCCATAATTGTATTGTAAAGGAAACATTTTTCTCTTAGCTTTTTTGAGGTTCTGATGTATAGTTGAATCTTAGTTGAAATTAATACGCAAGTTTATAGCGAAAACTTACAGCAAAATGTAGGATAAAATAAACTCACTTCGATGAATTTTGAAAAAAATTAATCATTAGATTTTTTAGGATAATCGCTGAACAACCAACCTCTAAGAAGGTGGGTTGAAAGGATAAGCCAAAGTCTTCTTTACGTCTCTGGTTGTGGTGAAAATAAATAGAAATTCCGAGCCTGGTTTTCTTCCTTTTTATCTTCCCCATCCTGGTGCTTTACGTATCGTTTTATAATACCTTCATCAATCCAATCAACATTTTAACCAATCAACAATTCATTAAAAAATGAATGATAATTAAATTGAATGACACAAATTGGAAAGACATTAATTAGGTATTATAAGAAGCCAGGAAATAAAATACATACCGGGATTATTTCTTTGTTTACCAAAGACGTATTTTTTTATCTAATAAAAAAATTGCTCTGAAATAATTTTTCCATGTTCTACTTCATAAAGCATTATTTCATTGATTCGTATCCTCCCAAGTCCTTTCACGGTAACGTCCAATTCTCTACCTGCGGCGAAATGATTGCCTCCTATAACAGGCTCTGTTGTATGGGCGCTATGAAATTCCTCAATCGTTTTTACAAAATCTTCCCCTTTTTTGCGAACGTTGACCCTACCTTCTGCATATCCAAAATACGGAGATTTTGGCGGGTCTATGCTTTTTACATTGTCTGAAAAAAATTCGTCCTGTATTTCAAACCATTTCTCCTGTTGAGCGAGTTCATTGAACCGTACTGCGATTTCCTGTATGGTATATGCTTTTTCTTTTGAGTTGGGCTGGCCTTTACCTGTATTTATCAGCGCTGGCAAGCTAAGGGTGATATATTGTGTCCATCCATTCACACAGGCGTTATAACATTCATATTCTGGTACTAATCCTTCATGAGTGAAATGTAGTTGCGTTTTATTTCCCTGTTCCGATATTTCAAAGATAATTCTCGTTCCAATCCATTCATTTTTGTCTTTAGTAAAACTGAAATAATTATCCTTGCAAAGCCATACTACTTTCTTTCCCCGAACGGATTCTATAATTCTCATTTTGCAACGATGCACATCCTGGTAATGATAATCAAACTCATCATTAAGTTTTTGAGTATTGCCTTCTACTTCTTCTGACCACCATCCACGCACATTGTTAATGGAGTTGAATACATCTGTCGGGGTTTGATCTACCAAAAAGGTAGCGGTGAAATTTTGATTTTCCATTTTTTTATTTTTGTGATTATCTCATCTAATAATCTTTTTACCTGGCGCTCTTTGGCGTTTCGGGCATGCCCTTCCCTTCGCTGAGTAACTTCTTTAAACTTTCTTTTGAATAAAAATCCCATCCTTTTTTACAATCACTGTAACAATCAATTTCCGGAACCAGTCCAACATGTGTAAAATCAATTTGTGTTGCATCGCCCATTGATGAAATTTTCCATTTCAGTTGGGTGTCTTTCCATTCAGTTTTATTTTTAAGCCAATGTAAATAACAGGCTGTAACGAGCCATGCTATTTTTTTTGAAGGAACACTTTCCACTACTTTAAATGTTACAAATGTTTCCCCGAAGCGAACGGTAAAATCATCATTTAATTTTTGTGAACTGCCTTCAAAATTTGTTGTCCACCATTCCCACACATGGGTAATTTTTTCAAAAGCTTTTTCAGCGCTGATCCTGGGTGTAATGACTGAATTATAATCTTCAGCTATCATTTCTATTTTCATGTTTTATTTCTTTTTATTGTTTAATAATATTTCTAACTTTTTCATTTTCTGATTCCAGAACGAGTCAAAATAATTTATCCATTCCTGTAATTCTTTAAAGCCTACCTTATTCAAAGAGCAATACCTTTCCCTTCCTATATCTTCTATGGATATAAAACCGGAATCGCACAAAACCTTTATGTGCTTGGAAACAGCAGGGCGGCTTATGTCAAAATTTTCAACTAATGAATTGATGGAGAGGCTTTCCTTAGAAAGCAACTTCAAAATATGCCTCCTGTTTGGGTCTCCTATTGCCTGGAATACATCTGGTGTAATTTGTGCCATCATGTAACATTATTTAAAAGTTTAGCAATCTTCTCCATATT
>JBDTJV010000220.1:0-10799 GCA_039935675.1 Ginsengibacter sp.
TGGATTAACGGTAAATTGCTGTAAAGAAGTGGGCGCTAATTTTATTTTGAGAGGCATACGCTACGTGAATGATTTTGAATATGAAAAAGCAATTGCTGATATGAACCGCAGTTTAAAGAATAATGTAGAAACGATTTTTTTAACTACACTTCCAAAATTCACTTCAATTGCCAGTACCCTTATAAGAGATGTGATACGTAATAACGGTGATATTTCGCAGTTCCTTCCAGACGTGGTGAAAAACTCGATTTATTAATTTTTGTGACCTGTCATTTTCAAAAACAAAATTAAATCAGCGTTCGCGATTGAACCTTGAAATTAAAGATTCATCAATTAACCAATAAACGAAACGAATAAACCAATTAACAGTATGTCTATCTGGTTTCAAAAAATACACTCGGTTGAGGAACTTGGCAAAATCGGGGAGAATACAATGGCTGATTTTCTCGGGTTGAAATGGGAGGAGATCGGCGATGATTTTTTAAAACTTTCTATGCCTGTTAATAGTAAAACAAGGCAGCCTTATGGTTTTTTGCATGGTGGTGCTTCGTGCGTACTGGCTGAAACGGTTGGCAGTGTTGCATCTGCGTTGGTTATTGACCGGGAGAACTTTTCTTGTGTAGGTCTTGAAATAAATGCCAACCATTTAAGAAGTGTGAGCGAAGGCATTGTTACCGCCGTTGCTAAGCCGCTTCATCTAGGAAAAACAACCCATGTATGGGATATTAAGATCTATGATGAAAATCAAAAATTATTTTGTGTCAGCAGGTTAACGGTTGCAATTTTGAAAGGAAGAAAAGAATAAGAAAAGCGATTATTTGTTCGTTTACTACAAGCAGAAACTTCCGACCTTTTTACAATTCCAGAAAATAGAAAATATTTTCTAAACAAAAAAAACCGCCTTTGAAAAAGGCGGTTTTTTTGTCAATTATTAAAACTTAAAACTCCGTGATGATTTTACTTTTCGGTTTGCCTTCCATCATTTCAACGCTGCGGTTTATGAAACTTGTGAGTTCATTTCCTTTTAATAATCCCTGCGAAAGTAGCGCGAGATCTGTTAAACTCTTAACTAACTTTTCCTGTTGTTCTTTATCGTCTTCTTTCAAAATAGTTTGATAGATTGGATGATTGCCATTTACAGTTAAAGTTACTTCCTCAGGCAAATTTCCATAAAAACTGCCCATGCCGCCACCTCCATTCATCGCCATGTCTTTCATTCTTCTCATAAATTCCGGCCGTGTCGCAATTACCGGTGCTGAATCTGCTGCCAATCCTTTTATTTCAACAGTCGTATGCAACTCAGGAATTTCTACTTTAAATAATTCTTTTAGTTTTTCCTCTTCCTCCTTGCCTAATACGCTTTCGATATTTTCACTTTTGTCTATAAGGTTTTCAGCAATATCTGCATCAACTCTTACGAACTGCATGTCCTGCCATTTCATTTCCATATTGTTGATAAATGCGGCATCCACCAACGTTTCCATCTTTATAACAATGAATCCTTTTTGCTGGGCAGCCTTTATAAAACTATTTTGCTGCACCGGGTCGATCGTATAGATCATGACCAATTTACCATCTTTATTTTTCTGTAAGGTTTCAGCAGCCGCTCTGTATTCTTCCAAAGTATAAAATTTGCCACCGTTGGCATCCTGGTATAAATTGAATTTGTTGGCTTTATCTAAAAACTTGTCATCTGTAATCATTCCGTATTTAACGAACAGGCCAAGACTTTCCCATTTTTCTTCAAAAGATTTTCTGTCATCCTTAAAGAGTTCTTCTAATTTGTCAGCAACTTTGCGCGTGATGTAGGAGCCAATCTTTTTTACATTAGGATCGCCTTGCAGATAGCTCCTGCTTACATTCAATGGAATATCTGGACTATCGATAACACCATGCAACAGCATCAAAAATTCAGGTACAATATCCTTCACTTCATCGGTTACAAAAACCTGGTTACTGTATAATTGTATTTTGTCTTTTTGAATTTCAAAACTGTTTTTTACTTTAGGGAAATAAAGAATTCCTGTCAGGTTGAAAGGATAATCCACATTCAAATGAATCCAAAATAATGGGGGTTCACCAAACGGATATAATTCCTTATAAAAATCCTGGTAATCCTTATCTGTAAGATCAGATGGTTTTTTTGTCCAGGCAGGAGTGGGGTTATTGATCTGCTTATCTTCAAAAAAAATAGGAACGGGTAAAAATCTACAGAATTTTTCCAGCATGTGGCGAATTCTTTCCGGCTCTAAAAATTCTTTGCTTTCTTCATTGATGTAAAGTACAATATCTGTTCCGCGGCTTTCCTTTGTAGTTTCTTCCAGGGTATATTCGGGACTCCCGTCACATTCCCACCGTACTGCCTTTGAGTCTTCTTTATAGCTTTTGGTAATAATTTCCACCTTATCACTTACCATAAATGAAGAATAAAATCCAAGTCCGAAATGACCAATGATGTTGGCTTCATTCTTTCCTTTATATTTTTCTAAAAATTCTTCTGCACCGCTGAAAGCGACCTGGTTAATATATTTATCTACTTCCTCTTCGGTCATTCCAACTCCACTGTCAGAAATAGTAAGGGTCTTTTTATCTTTATCAATCTTTACGTGAATGTCAATATTACCTATGTCTTCTTTTACTTCGCCTAAAGAAGATAATGTTTTTAATTTTTGAGTAGCGTCCACTGCATTACTTACCAGTTCCCTGATAAAAATTTCATGATCACTATATAGAAATTTCTTAATAATTGGAAAAATATTCTCCGTTTGTACCCGTATATTTCCTTTTTGCATAATATTATATTTTATACCACTTTTTTACAAAAGAGATGCCATTGATTTTTTCTGACACGATGACATTAAAAAATCCCCCCATTGTAGAGGTTTAATTTGTAAAATATGTTTTAATTATAAAAGTGGTCTGGATAAGAGTCCACAATCTGTTATTTGATCAGCAATCCGACTTTTAAACCGAATGTAAGGGCCAAACTGCCTGATCCAGCTCCTGTTTGTATGGCAAAATGATTGTACAAATCGTCATAATAATAATCATCTGAGCTTTTCTTACGGTTATCAAAAGCATATCCGAATCCCCAAAAAATGTCTAATAAAAATTTATCTCCAAATACCCATTCTTTACCAATATCTAAAGTAAGCGCTCCAAATGCATTGTTTCTTTTTTCAACAACGGGATTCGAGTAGTCCTTATAATTAAGTGCATGATCCGTGTAATATCCTAATGTAATGGTCGGTTTAATATAACTTCCCTGCATAATATGCGTCATTCTCATTCCGCGGTTAAAAAAAGTCGGTAATTTTTTAAATTTATATCCTGCATCTGCAAAAAATCCAAATGCATTTCTTTTATAAGGAAGATAGGTGCCATTTGAATAATACGATTCAGAAATAGTGTTTTTGCCTGCGCCTATTATTCCAAAATTGATCTCGTAAGACTTGAGTGGTGAAAGAGATTTTTCAAAGCCAATTTCTGTATAACCAAGAAGGGGAGATAGGAAATTTATTTTTATGGCTTTAGTTAATTGACCTTCATAATTTTCGGGATCTTTATAACTTACCTGGTATTTCTCGACTCTTCCATCGGCATAAACGATCTGTTTTAAAGAGGATTTATCCACCACGTATACTGGGCCATCAGGAGAATCTGTCAACTTATATTTAATTTCATCGACACCAATCTCAATAACCTTTGCATTAATAATTTTGCCTCGCTTATTATAGATTTTATCCTGGGCAAAAAGTATAGTTGTGAACAATAATAAGGTGAAACTCAATAAGCAAATTTTTTTCATAATGGTAGTTTTTAGTTAGACATTTAGCAATGCAATATCGCTGCATAGAATGCAATACAATAAAAGTTAATTTTCAATCATCAACGCACGTATCGCTAAAAAATTGCGTTTGTTATTTTCCTTTTATTTACATTGTTTTGGCCATATCGATCATAGTGGAAAGTTCAGTTACCAATTTATCATCACTTCCATCAAATCCAATCGCTTTAAAACGAATAACACCGTTTTTATCAATAACGAATTTTGTTGGAATTCCACTGACTTTAAACTGATCTACCACTTTACTGTCATTGTCCATCAACACATGAAAATCGTATTTGTTGGCAGTAATAAAATCAGCGGCATTTTTTTCTTTTTTGTCTGCAGTTTCCCATGTATCCACGAAAACAAATTTTACATCTGGATCGTTTTTGTATTTGGTTACCATCTTCTGCATGCCTGGGAAGGAAGCTTTACAAGGGCCGCACCATGTTGCCCAAAAATCAACAACGACTATTTTATTTTTTAAATCCTGGATGTTTACTTTATTCCCTTTCAGATCTGATAAAGTGAAGGCAGGAGCCGCGTCAGAAAGAACTCCTTTTTTCAAATCGGCTATCATTTTATTGTAACCGTCTTTTTCCAGGGAGACTATATAATCGTCATAACCATTTTCTGAACTGTGTTTTTTTACATACGCACGTTTTAAAATGTCTTTAATTGATGAAGTTGCTTTGCCATTCTTTACAAACTCTTCCAGTTGTGAGACATATTTTTTCGGTGACAACACTTTTTCTGCGAGCAATGCATAAGTATTATTTTCATCGGCATCTTGTCCTTTACCTATTTTTATAGCCGCATCTTCTGTATAGGGAAAGCCGTTTTTATAATTTCCTAATTTGTAATTAATCATTGCGTAGGTATCGGCATACATTGCATAAGAACTTTCCCTTGATTTATCATACTGGCTTTCAGCCATGTAATCCGGTTTTTTTTCTGTCGGATTTTTCCATTCTTTTTTAGCAATATCAACAGCAATGGCCGACATTTTTTCTGCAATGTCAAGGTCTTTATCAGTTTCCTGAATTTCCCATGCTATGTTGTTATAATTACTCGCAAGGCCGGTTCCTTTGATGTCATATTTCTTAACCGCATTTTGTAATCCATCCCAATCTTTTTTTTGCTGAAACGCACTAATAATGGCACTTTGGAAATAGGACAAGGAAGGCGCAAGATATTTCCACGAAGAATCATTTTTGATTTTCATAGTAATATCGTCCAGCATTTGTTCTTTTTTATTGATATCCTTTTCTTTTAAATAATTATTGATTGTTTGATTGATTGTCCATTTACCATTTGGATATTTTTCTTTCATGATATTTTCTATCATTTTCGACTGCTGTGGCAGTTTAGCGAGAGAATATAAATTTTGAAGGGTAGTGTAATCTTCTTCATCTTTCAATCCAGATTTAATCTCACCCTCTATTTCTTTTTGTATCAAAGCTGCCGCATCATCTTTGTGCACGAGCGAGTACAATCTTGTGTAAGAAACGAGATTTTTTTCTCTCAACGACGGGTTAACTTTATATTCTTCCTCCAGGTATTTTAGCGCCTTATCATTGTCGGCGTCCACGCCTGTATTTCTTCCAAAAAACTGGTAGAATTCCGAAAGGCTTAAATTGGCGCCTTTTTTTAAACT
Source organism: Ginsengibacter sp. (assembly GCA_039935675.1). Taxonomy (GTDB): domain Bacteria; phylum Bacteroidota; class Bacteroidia; order Chitinophagales; family Chitinophagaceae; genus Ginsengibacter. The sequence goes on from JBDTJV010000220.1 coordinate 5,487, forward strand.
ATCACCATTGTAGAGTTGAATCCAATAACCATTATTGGAATTATTATCAAAATTATTATCAGCCGAAAAGCGGAAGAAAACAAAATTTTCAGAGGTGTCCGTAGTTACTGTTCCTGAATAATTAGTTCCTGATTTTTTTAGTGAAAGATCATTGGCCGTTTGTTTATTTCCTATCGTGTAAACGATCGATGTAACCGGAGAGGTAGTATTTCCGAGTGTTCCGGCAGGAGTGTAATTAATTGTAATTATATCTCCCGCTTTTGGTTTTTCAGGAGAAAAAGTGAAATTAGTTTGAGCAAAAATTGTAGTGCAACTCATTAAAAGAAAGATCAGCAGATGATTTTTTAACTTCATTTTTGTAAGTTTTAGCTAATCAAATTACGAATTTTTTTGTTGAATTATTAAAAAGATGATAATGCAGCTTAAAAATTATTGAATTTGCCAAATTAAAATCGTGATTATTTGTTGGTTTACTATGATTATTGATAGTAAAAAAGCTAAAAGTTTTTTTAATTCTATATCAACAAAGTAGCCGTATGCAAAGTGAATTCAGTTATATTTGCAAAAATTTTTTATCGCTTTCATTCGAAGCTAAATACCAGGCGAAATATTTATTTTGCATTAGAAAAAGCGGCCCCGTAGCTCAGTGGATAGAGCAACAGCCTTCTAAGCTGTGGGTCACACGTTCGAATCGTGTCGGGGTCACAATTAAGCCACTGTAAAAAGTGGCTTTTTTCATGCAAACACCCGCCGGGAAAGGGTTTTATTGTTTATACCTGTTTACCTAAGTTTATAAATGTTTGCTGTTTACAACCCCCGGAACAACCCCCAACAATAAAAAAGTACAACCCCCTTTTTTAAATAAACTTACATTTGCATGACTAAAACAAATTAATATGAGCAATTACAACATTTTTGCAGCACCCCGCGGCGACAAGAAAGACGTCAAAGGTTTCACCCCCGTTTACGTTTACATTTATGAAGGTGCCCGGTTAATCTCTAAGAAGTCAACAGGTCAAAAAATAAATGCTGATCTATGGAATAACGATGCGCGCACGGTGGGAAAGAAACACACCAATGCAACGTTAATAAATTCTGTAATCAGTAAAGAAATAAATGAACTAAAAGTAAAGGTTTTAGAAAATGCTTTAACCGGGGGCAACTTTGCCGACGCCCTTATAAAAGAAAAAGCCAATAACCTTTCCTTCTTTGAATTTTCAGAAAACCAAATTACCCAAAAGAATTACGCCCCGGAAACGCGCCGGGCGTATAGAATTTTTTTAGAGAAAATAAAAGCGGTAAAACCTTATCTGAAACTATCTGAAATTAATTATAAATTTCTTCAGTCGTACGAATCACATTTAAGGGACGTTTTAAAAAACGACATAAATACAATTTGGGGCAACATGAAATTTATTAATACTATGATGAACGACGCCGTAAAATTGAAATATCTAAACGAAAACCCTTTTAATAATTATGTCAGGCCAAAGTACAAGCAAACCCGCCGGGAATTTTTAAACCTGAAGGAATTACAATTGATAGAAGAATTCAGGGAAAAGACAAACGACAAAGATTTAAACATAGTAGCTAATTATTTCCTGTTCATGGCTTTTACCGGACTGAGATATTCCGACGCTACAAGGGTTAATAATTCGCACGTTTTAGAAGGCCAAAGAATAGTGATTGAAACCCAAAAGACAAAGCAAACCGCAAACATATATTTAAACGATAAAATAAAGCCGCTGTTAGCCTTCATATTGGAAAACAGGTTAGTTATCAGTCAGGCCGATTTTAACCGGAAATTGAAGTTAATTGTAGCTTATTGCGGTATTCACAAAAAAGTATCTTCACACACAGGCCGGCATAGTTTTGGGGCGGCGCTTGTTGCTTTGGGAGTGCCCGAAAAAAGCGCACAAGGTTTATTAGCACATGGGAACGCGGCAAGTACTAAAATATACTACCATTTAGAAAACCCGGTTTTAGATGAAGCCATGAAAAAGTTTAATAAGAAATGAAAATTACTTTTACCTCTTGGAAGGTTAAAACTTTATTGTAACACTGATGTCAAAAGAAAATAAATAAAAATACAAATGATAATCCGCAAAAACTTGATAGTGTTGATCTTAAATCTTTGTACTTACAATAGTTTTTCTCAAGTCAATCATATTAATGTTTTATTAGGAAAAACAGAGCAACAGGTAGAACATTATTTTGATTCTCTTGGTACTCATGATGGCGTTTATAAAATCACAAAAGGTGTAGAATCCGATGGATCTTTAAAATTATGGTGTGAATTTAATCCGTCGGACGAAGAATATTATAGTTGCAATTCCGTATACACAACCTTTATTCGGGATAATGGTATTGAATTTTGTGCAATACAAACAGTTTTCGGGAGTGATGAATTTGCGTTTAGAAATTTAGATTATATAAAAGACAATTTTGAATTTGTATCTGATAATAAATGGACAAAAGAAGTAGTATGGTCAAATGGGTTCAAGTTTAAATATGTAGCAACATTTAACTTAGATAGTGCAGATAATAAATTTTATATCATTGATTATCATCTTGGAAATGAAAAGCCATAATACAAAGATTCAAATTAGTTTATTCCTGCGTTTTTATCTTGGATTAACAACTATGTCATTTCCAAAAGAAGACTATAAAAACTTTATTTTGCTAAGCCAAAAACTTTATGGCATCATTTTTAGGATGCTCAATTTGCTTCAAAAAGCTGTTTAAAATTGTTTACTATTATTCGTTAATGTTTATTTTTTTTAGATGTATAAACCATCTTTTATTTTTATAATTTTTTTTCTAAAAGTTATCCTCGCAATGTCAATAATTTACTATTGTTTTAATGATTTTGAATGGCCATTTTTGCGCCTCAAATCATTTAAATTAGTAACAATGAAAAAAGAAATCATGCTATCAAAGAGGCGCTTTTTTACAGCCTTTCTATTTGATCAATTATGGAGAATCTACCGACAGATTTTTTGCGTGTTTAAACCTATTAAACACTTAACTCAAAATCAGAAGAGTGAAATGTTTCAAAAAGAAAAAAAGGAGGTTAAAAAATGGTAGAAGCAAAGGCAATGAGAATGATGTTTAGCTTAACTGAAAAACATCAACCACATTTAAAAATTGTAAAGAAATGCATTACAGCTATTCCACATGAAACAGTTCTACAAGAACTATTGTCCCAACTTAAAACGATAAATTTTAGAGAAGCATCTGAAATAGAAGGGGAGGAAAAATTGCAGAAGAAACACTATATAGTTTATTCAATGGTTGAAATATTAAAAACCGCTCAGACTAACGGTTGGCAACTATGTAGAAACAACGGTCAAACATTCATTTATAACGGTGCTTTTTGGAAGGCGATAGATAGAGAGCTTTTACAATCTTTTTTTGGAGAAGCCGCGGAATTGTTAGGAATACCCAAGGCCGATGCAAGGTTCTATCAATTTAGGCTAGACCTTCTAAAACAGTTTGATGCAGTTGCTTATTTACCAGCCCCGGAAAGAAAGGACGGCTTAACGTTGATAAATTTTTTAAACGGTACGTTTGTAGTCGATGCAGCAAACCAATCATTACGCAATTCCCTTGCAGAGGATTTTATAACATATCAGCTTCCCTTTGATTATAACCCAAGTGCAACCGCTCCAATGTTCACGACATTTTTAAATAGAGTGTTGCCGGATATTGAAAAGCAAGATGTATTGCAAGAATATTTAGGGTACGTATTTGTTTCGTCAAACAAATTAAAGCTCGAAAAAGTTTTGTTGTTGTATGGAACAGGCGCAAACGGTAAAAGTGTCTTCATTGAAATCATGTCAGCAATGTTAGGGAAGGATAATGTTTCCCGGTATTCACTTGAATCCATTACCGACCCCAAATCATATTCAAGGGCTGAACTTTCGACAAAGCTTTTGAATTTGTCCACTGAAATTTCCGGCAAAATGGACAAAGGATTGTTTAAGCAATTGGCAAGTGGGGAGAGCGTTGAGGCAAGGCATATATACGGCGCACCATTCACTATGGATAATTATGCAAAATTATTGTTTAGTACAAATGAATTACCAAAAGAAACAGAGAGTACAGACGGTTTTTTTCGCCGTTGGTTAATCATCGCTTTTGAAGAAACCATTCCGGAAAATGAACAGGATAAAGAGTTAGCTGGAAAGATTATAGCTAACGAACTAAGCGGGGTTTTAAATTGGGTTCTTGTTGGCCTGAATAGATTACTTATTCAAAAGAAATTTTCAAAAAGCGAATCGGTGAAGGAACAGGTAAAGAACTTCAGGCAGCAATCAGACAGTGTATTGATCTTTTTAGAAGAAGCAGGGTATCAGCCTGACCTGAACCAAACCAAAGCACTTAAAGAATTATTTGTATGGTATCGCTCATTTTGCGAGGAAAATGGATATAGATCGTGTAGCTCCTCAACGTTTAGTGGACGTCTCAAAAATGCAGGTTACGAGGTAAAACGTCTTTCTCTTGGCAATGTCGTTTACTGCAAAAAATAATCTTTTTTTCACTAACATTATCTGCACTTACTACATCTTGTTTGGCATGCATCAAGTGTAGGGAATGTTAACCAAAACAAACATTTTTTTTCACCTTCAAAACTTAAATTTTAATGATATTCGAAAGTAGATATAAATTAGAAACATATAGGGGCATGGACATACTTTATAAATGCCCAGGTTGTCAGAAAGAAACTTTAAGACGTTTCGTTTACAAGGATACCGGGTTACAAGTTGATAACGAAGTTGGCTCATGCAAAATTAAAAAGTGTGGTTACTATTATTCAGCCGACAATTACTTTAAAGAAAATATGTTGTCACCAACTCCATTTGGTGCCAAAATAAAAACGTCGTTCGTTCCGGAAAGTTATTTTATTAAATCATTGGGGCATTATGAAGAAAACAATTTTATTATTTATCTCACAAGGCATTTTGGAAAAGAAAGTGTAGAACTGGTAATAAAAAAATATAGTATTGGTACTTCAAAACGCTGGGAAGGTTCAACTGTTTTCTGGCAAATAGACAGAGAAGCAAAAAAACGAACAGGGAGAATCATTAAATTTAATTCAGAAAATGGATTGACGGTCATCAATCTTTTGCCACAAGTAACTCGGGTTCATGAGCGACTGAAATTGCAAAGATTTAATCCTGTTCAATGTTTATTTGGGGAGCATCTTTTAATTAAAGATTCTAAAAAGCCTTTAGTGATAACTCAAAATGAAAGCACAGCTGTTATTGCAAGTATTTTGTATCCTGAATATAATTGGCTTGCAACAAACGG
>JBDTJV010000221.1:0-2906 GCA_039935675.1 Ginsengibacter sp.
GCCTTTGCACAAGGCCAGACATTTTTTGATTATCCAAAACCTACTATTTACATGTTGGGTATCAATATCGGGCTCTAATATTTTTAATTCTAAAGACCACTATTATGAAATTTAATATAAAACAATCATTCAATCTTTTATTAGTTTCCGCAATAATTCTCTCGTCGTCCGGATGCCAAAAATGGCTCGCAAATACCGATGTAGATCCATCAAACCTTTCGCCGGAAACTTATTACACCACGCCTGATCATGCAGAAGCCGCTATTGCCGCAGCTTACGCACAAACCCGTTTCATAAACGGAGGGGCTGGAATTTTTGCCAATAATTTTTCGATGTTGGAAATGGTTACCGGCACCGCAGGTACTGAGACAGGACAAAATACTGACCTTAACAATTTGCTGGGACTTTCCTATAATGGGGACAACGTTTTTGTAAACAACTGGTGGAACGGTCCATACAGTGTGATCGCACAGGCTAATCTTGTTTTGCAAAAAGTACCACCAATTACTCCAATGGATGAAGCACAAAAAAAGCGCATTCTCGGTGAAGCCAAATTCTTAAGAGCATGGTCTTATTTCTATCTTGTTAGATTGTACGGAGCAGTTCCTTTGATTACAGATCCGGTGGATGCTTCTTCAAAGGATTTATTTCCATCCAGGAAATCTATTGATTCCGTTTATGCTTTGATCGTAGCTGATTTGACCGATGCAGAAGCCTCCGGGTTACCTTTCCAGGATACAAAAGGAAGAGCATCATTAGGCGCTGTAAAAGCAGAACTGGCGGAAGTTTACCTCACCATGGCCGGTTTTCCTATGCAGAAAGGAGCCACCTATTATAAACTTGCTGCAGACAAAGCGAAAGAAGTAATTACGAATGGTAGTTTCTCACTCTTTGCAGATTATGCAGATCTTCATAGTGTCAGTTCTAAAAACAGGGGCGAATTTATATTTCAAATACAATATTTATCAGGTGTATCAGATAATCCAAACCAGGGAATTTTACTGCCAAATTTTAAAGACGTCTCCGCTTACGGAACAGAAATAGGATCGACAGTACCTACACTTCAATTTTATGAATCTTATGAACCGAATGACAAAAGAGCCATCGACAGGCAAGGGTATTTCTACACGTCTTATTATAACGGTGGCAACGGGGCCTTAAAGGACCTTTCAGCTCCCTACATTTTCAAGCATTTTGATATTATTGCTAACGGAACTCAAGGAGTGGCAGGTACTGCTACCAGCAGCCTTAATTGGACAAATATCCGGTACGCGCAGGTACTATTAACTTATGCCGAAGCTCAAAATGAAGCAGAGGGAGGTCCAAGTGCTGATGCTTTTAGTGCTGTCAATGCTTTACGTTCAAGGGCTACACTTGTACCGTTAAGTGCTATGTCGCAGAATGCTTTTCGCGAGGCGGTATGGCGTGAGCGTTGGCATGAACTCTGTTATGAAGGAATAACATGGTTCGATATGATTCGTCTTCATAAAGTTTACAATGAATCAACGAATGGGTTTGATAATTTTGTAGGTCATAAGTTCCCGGGAAATTCATCCGTATTGGCAGAAAAACATTTACTATTTCCTTTACCAACCAGCGAAATGCAAAATAATGTGAATCTGAAGCCTCAGAATCCGGGATATCAATAAATTGTAATCCTATTCAAAAGATATAAAATAATTTTTGCGGGCAGTTTTCAGGGAAATGCAATTTAGTTTTTTTACATACTAAATTCATTTCCCTTTTTTTTACAACAAACAAATTGATTTCAAACACTAATTAAATACGGTGAAGTCAATAACTGATTTTAAACCAACATTTCGTGCCTCTTGATTCGCAATTAAGAAAATAATTTGATTGATAACATTTGATGATTTTTAAATCTTTAAGATGATTTTTGTAAACGTATGGGTCTTGGAATTATCATCAGTTATAAAGGATATTTGAAGAAATTAAAAATCTGCTTTATTTATCCGTTTACTACAAAAATTATTTCTCTGCAGGAAGTGCAAAGGCAACATATGTATCGCCACTCTTTTTTCCTAACTTCCCGCCGCCACACGCAATCACCACAAATTGCTTCCCGTCTACCTCATAAACAGAAGGAGTGGCAAAACCCGAAGCAGGCAAGTCTGCTTCCCACAACATTTTTCCAGTCCTTTTATTGAAAGCCCTTATTTTGGCATCGCTGGTTGCGGCTATAAATAGAATACCTCCCGCAGTCACAGCAGGGCCGCCATAATTTTCTGTGCCTGAATGTATTCCTTTAGCCTTCAATTCTGGGTAATCACCTAAAGTGTCCTTCCACACAAGGTTTCCGGTATTTAAATCAATCGCATTCAATGTTCCCCAAGGTGGCTTTACTGCCGGGTAACCTTCTTTGGTTAGGAATTTATTATATCCCGTAGCAGAATAAGGAAGGTTATTCCAGCTATCGTTTGGCTTTGGTGATGCAACAAATTGTTTCTTTTGTTCAATTTTATTATCGAGAATAAAAGATGCCAGTGCATTCATTTCCACTTTGTCCAGTTGTTTGACAGCCGGCATCATCCGCCTTCCTGAGGAAACGAGTTGTTCAAATTGCTGTTGATTGTATTTTTTATTAATGCCAATCAGAGGCGGGTAGTTACCACTTCCTTGTCTTTCAGAACTGTGGCAACTCATACAATTCGTGCTGTACAAACGCACGCCAGCCTGCAGGTTGGTTTCTTTGGTTTTCGGTTTATTCTTTACATCAATCATTGTAAGAACCCAGGGCATCTCACTTGCGTTCACATACAAAATTCCAGTGACAGGATCATACGCCGGGCCGCCCCACTCTGCTCCTCCATCAAAACCAGGAAAGATCACCGTTCCCTCTTTGGAAGGCGGATTAAACATGTTATCTGAATGATAATGAGCAAGCC
>JBDTJV010000222.1:0-2980 GCA_039935675.1 Ginsengibacter sp.
TTCAAGGAAAAAGCCTTTAAAAAAACGCTGACTCTTTCAGCAATATTTGCAGTGTTTATTTTGATAGCCATTTTTTTTACTTTATTGATAGATTCCTTTCCCTCAATAAAGGCAATTGGTTTTAAATTTTTCTACCAGCAAACATGGGATCCTGTGAGCGACCAATACGGCGCTTTACCGTTTTTAGTGGGCACTTTACTTACGTCATTTTTGGCGCTTGTTATTTCTACACCTTTTTCAATTGCCGTAGCTATTTTCCTCGGAGAATATTATAAAAAAGGAATAGTTTCTGAGATTTTTAAAAATGTAATTGACCTTCTGGCTGGCATTCCTTCTGTAATTTATGGTTTCTGGGGCTTATTTGTTTTGGTGCCGATTGTTCGTGTGATTGAAATGAAATTCCATGTTCCGCCATATGGCGTTGGCATTTTTACTTCTTCTGTAATTCTCGCAATTATGGTACTTCCATTTTCAGTTTCCCTTTCGCGCCAGGTAATATCAATGGTTCCCGGACATTTAAAGGAGGCCGCTTATTCCCTGGGCGCAACGCGCTTTGAAGTGATTACGAAAATTATAATTCCCTATACAAAATCCGGGTTATTTGCTGGTTTACTGTTGGCGCTGGGAAGAGCTTTGGGAGAAACAATGGCTGTAACGATGCTGATTGGAAACACACATGCGCTTCCTACAGGAATTTTTAGCCCGGGCAACACGATGGCAAGCGTGATTGCCAATGAGTTTACAGAAGCTACGGGAAAACTATACACTTCAGCGTTAATAGAAATGGGATTATTCTTATTCGTAGTTGCAACAATTATCAACATTTTCGGAAAGCAGGTTATTAAAAGATTTACGCTTGAATAATAATTTTTAAAAAAAACTAGTTTATGCAAATGTTATTAGAAGCCAAATTAAATATAAAGAAAAAAATTTCTCAAACAAGTTTAAGTGAAAAGCAAGTTATTGGAAGGAATAAAAAGAACACACTTTTTAAAGGAATTATTATTGCAGGTACTCTTATATCAACCTTTCCTTTATTGCTGATATTATTTTATATTTTCAAACAAGGAGTAACCGCCATTAACTGGCATTTTTTAACCCATCTTCCTAAGCCCGTTGGCGAAAGTGGTGGAGGCGTTTCCAATGCTTTGGTTGGTAGTATTTTGATTTTATTAGTTTCCTGTCTTTTGGCAATTCCAATTGGAATAATTATTGGAATTTATTTAAGTGAAGAAAAGAAATCGCGCCTCGGTTATTATTGCCGGCTGGCTGTTGACGTGCTGCAAGGCATTCCTTCCATCGTTATCGGAATTATTATTTATGAATGGGTAGTGAGGCCAATGGGAGGGTTTTCAGCGTTTTCAGGAAGTATAGCGCTCTCGCTGATGATGCTTCCTTCTATTATAAAATCAACAGAAGAAACGCTGAAGCTTTTGCCCGAATCTTTAAAAGAAGCCTCGCTGGCATTGGGCGTTCCTTATTATAAAACCATATTGCGGGTAATTGTTCCAACTGGGCTTAGTGGAATTACTACAGGCGTTATTTTAAGCATCGCAAGGGTTATTGGTGAAACAGCACCTTTATTATTTACGGCTTTTGGTAATCCGTTTATGTCTACCAATATCCTTAAACCAATGAGCAGTTTACCATTGATTATTTTTAATTATGCCACTAGCCCTTACAACGACTGGCACCAGCTGGCGTGGGGCGCATCAATGTTATTGATATTGATGATTTTGATTTTAAATATTATTACTAAAATAGTCCAACGTAAATGGAAAGTACAATTTTAAAAGCTACTGACTTTAATGCTTTTTTTGGAAAAAATCAGATTCTGAAAAATATAAACCTTGAAGTGCATAAAAATACTGTTTGGGCCATCATGGGCCCATCAGGTTGCGGAAAAACAACTTTTATCAGGTGTGTAAACCGGATGCACGAGATGGTGCCGGATGCAAGTGCCAAAGGCTCTTTACAAATTAAAGGAGAGGAAATATATGACATGAATCCTGTTGTACTGAGAAGAAAAGTAGGAATGGTTTTTCAGCGTCCCAATCCTTTTCCCACGATGAGCATCTACGATAATGTAATCGCCGGGTATATTTTAAATGGCATTAAGTTGAGTAAGATGGAAAAGGACGACATCGTGGAAACCTCATTAAAACAGGCGGCTTTGTGGATGGAGGTAAGAAGCACCCTTCACAAAAAAGGCACTTTTTTATCTGGCGGTCAGCAACAACGTTTGTGTATAGCAAGGGCACTGGCAATGAACCCTGAAATTTTGTTGCTGGACGAAGCTACTTCCGCATTAGATCCAATTTCTACTTCAATGATCGAAGAATTAATTCACCAATTGAAAAGTGAATATACCATCCTGATGGTTACACATAATATGCAACAGGCAGCGAGAGTAAGCGATAAAACGGCATTTTTTTATTTGGGTGAATTAGTAGAAGCAAATAATACAAAGACAATTTTCACCAATCCCAAACACGAAAAAACACAGGACTATATCCGTGGTCATTTTGGATAAAAATTATTTAAAATAAAATACGATTATGGCACTTTTAAAATGGAATCAAAAACTTACACCGCTGGATAACGAGCTCCAGCAATTAAAAGCGGAAGTTATTACTATGTGGGAAATGGTTTTAACGCAATTGCAAAAGGCAAAAGAAGCGCTGGAAAACATGGATCGTGATCTTGCGAGAGAAGTGATCCTGGCAGAAAAAAGGGTCAACTCGTTTGAATTAAAAATAGACCGCGATTGTGAGGATGTAATTGCGCTGTTTGCTCCTGTAGCTATTGATCTTCGCTTTGTATTGGCAGTTTTGAAGATCAATATGAATTTGGAACGTTCCGGTGATATTGCAGAAGGAATTGGAAAATTTGTATTAGATATTCCCGAAGACTTTGACAGGCAATTGTTGGAAATTACCAATGTAACTGAAATGTACCGGCAAGCCAATGAAATGGTCAG
>JBDTJV010000223.1:0-3117 GCA_039935675.1 Ginsengibacter sp.
AAATACCGAAATCGTTTGCAATTTTGTTGGAAAGGCTTCTGAATCGTATCAGGTCAAGAAGATAAAAGTTAATTCCTTCCGGTGATTCTTTCTTGTCCAGCTTGTTCTTTGCCATGCTGCTGATCGAGCAGCGGGTGCTATGTTTGAAGATGACCTGGGGATTATTGACGGAATTACTTACAATTTCATTCAATTGTTTTTCATCTTGCAAAGGGATCCAATTCATTACAGTTTACTATTTTTTTTAATGAATTATTCCTTCAGACATCGGGCAACCGGATTTCCTGGAACTGGTACACGATGAAATAGTGAATAATAAGGCGCATACAATCACAAAGGTGACAAATAATTTTTTCATAGAAGAATTTGTTTAATTAGTTTTAAATTTCCAACCTAAAATTAGCTTTATTCTAACGGATCATTTGCTGCTTTTAGTATTTTATTTTAGCATATTTTAAAGAAATATTTTTTCATGCGTATTCATTTTATTTCAATCGGTGGAAGCGTAATGCACCAATTGGCAATTGCCCTAAAGCAAAAAGGTTATACAGTAACTGGCAGCGATGACGAAATTTTTGAACCTGCGGTTTCTAATTTGAAAAAAGAAGGAATTCTTCCTGCGGAAAATGGATGGTTTCCTGAGAAAATTACTCCTGATATTGAGGCAGTTATACTGGGAATGCACGCAAAAGAAGATAACCCTGAGCTGGCAAAAGCGAAAGAACTGGGTTTGAAAATATATTCCTTTCCCGAATACATTTTTCAACAAAGTCTGCATAAAAAAAGAGTAGCGATAGCCGGAAGCCATGGAAAAACGACGACTACTGCCATGCTAATGCAAGTACTTAAAAGTGCAGGTTTTGATTTCGATTACCTGGTCGGAGCTTCTCTTCCGGGGTTTTCTAAAAGTGTACAAATTACTGATGCGCCGATAATTGTATGTGAGGCAGACGAATATCCTGCAAGTACGATAGAAAGAAGGCCCAAATTCCATTTCCTTTATCCTCATATCGCCGTGATCACGGGAATCGCCTGGGATCATATTAATGTGTTTCCAACATTTGACATTTATCTTGAGCAGTTTATTATTTTCATTAATAAAATAGAAAAGTCCGGAGTATTAATTTACAATGAAACAGATGAGGTATTAAAAGAACTTATAAATAATAATCTTCGTAAAGACATTCGCTATTTACCTTATCACCTTCCAGAACATAAGATCGTAAATGGTAAAACTTCAGTAATTATTGACAATATTAAAACAGAATTAAAAATTTTTGGTAATCACAATCTTTTAAATTTGCAGGCAGCTTTTTTAGTGAGCAAAGAACTGGGGATGAAAGAAAGTGATTTTGCAAAAGGAATTGCATCTTTTGAAGGTGCTTCTAAGAGGCTTGAAATTATATTGCAGAGCAATGAAGGGAATATTTACAGAGATTTTGCACATGCGCCCAGTAAAGTAAAGGCCAGCGTGAATGCGGTGAAGCAACAATTTCCGGAGAAAACTCTTATCGCTATTCTCGAACTCCATACTTTCAGCAGTTTGAATAAAGCATTTATGGAGCAATACAAAGGAGCGATGGAAAATGCAGATGAGGCAATTGTTTTTTACAGCCGTCACGCCCTGGACTTAAAAAGAATGAATTTTTTAGAACCTGAAATGGTAAAAAAAGGATTTCAAAAACAAAACCTGGAAGTAATTACAGATCGAAAAGAACTTGAAAATAAATTAAAAACTATAAACTTCCTTAATACAAATTTGTTATTTATGAGCAGCGGAAATTATGATGGATTGAATATCCTGTCTGCCATAAATGTCAAAAATTAAATTTTAATCCAATATGGCTTTACAGTTAACACGTCCCATTGTATTTATTGATTTGGAAACTACCGGTACCAACATTGCTACTGATAGAATTGTAGAAATAGCAATTGTAAAAATAATGCCGGATAAGACCAAACACATAAAACACAAACTAATAAATCCCCAAATACCTATCCCAAAGGTTACCAGCGAGATTCACGGAATTACGGACGAAAAAGTAAAAGACGCTCCAACTTTCAAGCAAGTAGCTAATGAACTGAAACAATTTATTGATAATGCAGATCTTTCAGGTTACAATTCCAACCGGTTTGATATTCCTTTATTAATGGAAGAATTTTTGAGATCGGGAATTATCCTGGAAATGAACAACCGCCGGATGCTGGATGTTCAAACTATCTTTCATATGATGGAAAAGAGAACACTAGGAGCGGCTTATAAATTTTATTGTGAAAAAGAATTAATAGATGCCCATTCTGCAGAAGCAGATGCTTCGGCTACCTGGGAAATCCTTGAAGCCCAGTTAGTTAGATATGGACATTTGGGAGAAACGGTTGAAACTGTGTTGCAATTTACCGGAGAGGAAAAATATGTAGATTTCGCGCGCCGGTTCGTATTAGATAATGATGTTGAGGTTTTTAATTTTGGAAAGCACAAAGGGCGGAGCGTTGAAGATGTGTTGAGGGCCGAACCTCAATACTATGACTGGATGATGAAAGGTGATTTTCCCTTGCATACCAAACAAAAATTAACGGAAATTTTAAACAGGTCATTACTTAAGAAAAATGGTAATTGATTCGCTTTTGAAAAACAATAACAAATAAAATTGTAATTTCAATTTTAATATAATCCTTTTTGGAAAAACTTCTTATTATACCAACTTATAATGAAAGGGAGAATGTCAGCCTTTTACTGAAAACTGTTTTTGAATTACAGCAAAATTTTCATGTTTTAATTATTGACGATGGTTCTCCTGATGGTACCGCTGATATTGTAAAAAGTCTTTTCAATAAATATCCCGGAATATTATTTTTAGAAGAAAGAGAGGGGAAACTCGGATTGGGAACGGCCTATATTCATGGATTTAAATGGGCAATGGCAAGAGGATACAAATATATATTCGAAATGGATTGTGATTTTTCACACAATCCCAAAGATCTTGACAAATTATATAAAGCTTGTAAAAAAGATGGTGCGGATGTAGCAGTTGGATCAAGGTATGTAAAAGGAGGGAAAGTGGAAAATTGGCCGGCCATTCGTGTAACTATCTCAAAAGGCGCTTCTATATATACGCG
>JBDTJV010000224.1:0-5329 GCA_039935675.1 Ginsengibacter sp.
AGAAGTTGACTGATATCGGATTTTTATTGGTTTTTCCCGGATTAAAGGAATAAAGTATTTTCAAGGGATTTGGATAACGATCAATGTTTGTTTAAACATCAATCAACTTCTGAATGCAAATATATAAGTGTCGCTAAGGTTGTGCAAGAGCATTATTGCTAAATTATATAGCTATTGAATTTACGGTCTCGTTCGTATTTCTACGAATAAATAAATGCGATATTATCCAAATTCATTGTAGGATCTGAATAAACCTTTTCCTTTACAGTTACTTTTTCTGTCAACTTTCAGAGTTTGCAGTCATTTTCAACAAGAATGCGTCTGATTATTTTTTTTAAACTAATTATTAAATGAAAAAAAAAGATCTGGGAATTATTTGGTGTTTATTATTATTATTTTCGGCCTGCTCTCCGGCAAGGCATTCTTCTAAAAACGCAACTGCTGGTATCCTGGAACCGTATGGTCCGGCCTGGGCTGCTTTGTGGCAACAAAGGTCTGCCGAGTATAAAGCGCTATGTTTCCAGGCTTATAATGTAGCAAAAGACCGCCTGGATGCTTCACTTTCTGCTTCTGTCCAAAGCCCGGCTATCGTTACAGATATAGATGAAACCATTTTGGACAATAGCCCATATACTGCTCATCAATCTTTAAAAGGTGATTTATATACTGACAGCTCGTGGAAAGTATGGACAGCAAAAATTGCCGCAGATACAGTACCTGGGGCACTATCTTTTTTAAAATATGCTGCCAGTCGTGGCGTGCAGGTTTTTTATGTATCCAACCGGGTGGAAGCAGAGAGGGGCGCCACGATAGCAAACCTAAAAAAATGGAACTTCCCTGACGCAGATGATTAATCATTTATTACTTAAAGCGACCACTTCTAATAAAGATGATCGAAGAAAATTAGTAACCGACCAGCATAATGTACTTCTTTTATTAGGCGATAATCTTGGGGACTTCTCAGGAATTTTCGACCATAAAACTTATGAAAAAAGGAGTGAACTGGCAGAGGATAGCTCAGCTGTTTTTGGTAAACGTTTTATCGTATTGCCTAATCCGATGTATGGCGAATGGCTGGGCGCACTTTTAAATTATCAATATCAGCTAACAAAGGAGCAACAAAATGCAGCACTTTTAAAATGGCTAAGGACTTATTAGTTATACTTTTTTACTGAACCGGAAGCAATTTTAGTCGCGAGAAATTTTTTCGTTGCATCCGGGTAAACCTTGATAAAATGTGTTCTCAGTAGTGCAGGTTTCATTTTAGAACTATCGGCCAATTTCATTACGATAAGGTTTGAGCTTTCTGCTGGCATGTGGCAATCAATACAATTATTTTTTATAACTGCTGTTGGCAAAGATTTTATCTTACAAAAAGTGCCATGTTCTTCACTGTGACAGGTCATACATCGCTGGGAAAACAAGGTTACATTTCCTCTTTCATTTACGTGAGTATCATGGCAGGTAAGGCAAGTGAGAGAACTCGTTTGAAAGCATTTGCTTTGGGCTAAAAGATCATATTGATCTCCGTGAACATCAATATTTGCTGTATTCGGCATATTAGATACCTTAAAATAATCCTGCAATTTATCGCCGGGCTTAAAAGTGAATGGAGGTTTCAAATTGTTAATTCTACCGCCGTGGCACGCTCTACATAAATCAATGCTTTGCTGTTTTGAAAAGGAACCAGGATTTATAATATATTTAGCGGATATTTCTTTTGGATGATCTGTATAATAAGCCACGTGTTTAGCGCCAGGCCCATGACACTTTTCACAGCCAATTCCGTAAATGATTTCATGTGGGTTAAATTGAATACCGTTGAAACCAGGAGATAATCCGCCCGCAAAAGTGCTATGGCATTCCATACAACGAGCATTAATTGTACGATCAACAGTTAGATTATTACCAGATCCCGGATTGTTAACCCAACCATCAACAGAGGTTAAATAAGCGACAGGCAGTTGGTACAAGTTATTGTCTTTCCAACTCAAATATGTCTGGCCTTTATTACCAGAGCCAATAATAATATCCATCCGACCAATCATTTCATCCATTCCATATTCACTTTTCATTTCATAATAACCGGAATCGGTTTTCAGCATTTTTACAAAAACCTTATCATTATAATGAAAAATATTGCTGTCTTTTCCAAAATTGCCTCTCATATATTTTTCAGTGGCAAGTTGCGACGATAAAAAGTGGCTGGTTGTAAGGAAGCTATCGTAAACCTGCCGATGGCATTTTTCACAGGCCTTGGTACCCGCATATTGATTGAAGGCAATATCATCGTTGCCGGCATCATGATATTTATTTCCGCGGTCAATACATTTAATAAGAACAAAGCAAAGGCTGATAATAAGAAGTATAAGCAAGAAAGATCTACGGGAATTTAAAAGACTTTTCATAAACAGGCGAGTTCTTAAATAGCGGAAAGGTAATTTAGTAGAATAGCAAATAGTTAATTCCTCAACCAGGATAACAAAATTAAAATTAGTATTAAAATGCGATAACCCAATTCAGCCATACCACCAGTTACATTTTTAACAGGGCCTGGATATCAGGGTCATTCTGTAAATTATTCATTTGTCTCATAATCCATGGATAACGGAAGGCTACCCTCGCAGACATGGGATGAATGGTAAATAAAACAGGATTTGGAAGGCAGGAAGCTATCATAGCTGCTTCTTTTCTTGATAAATCTTTACACGATTTATTAAAATAATATTTTGACGCTTGCTCTACTCCAAAAATGCCAGGGCCTGTTTGAGCAACATTTAAATACACCTCAAGAATGCGTTTTTTTGTCCATATCTTTTCTATCATAAATGTAAAATACACTTCCAGTGCTTTTCTGAAATACCCACCGTGTTGCCAGAGAAAAACATTTTTTGCCACTTGCTGGCTGATCGTGCTTGCTCCATGTAGGGATTTGCTTTTCTGATTGTGTTTCATGGCCTTTTGGATACTTTTAAAATCAAATCCATTATGATCCGGAAATAATTGATCCTCTCCTGACATTACAGCCAGCTTTATATTGTCGCCCATATCGTCATAATTTATGTTCGTTTTTTGCAGCCCGTCTTTTTCTACTAAACTAATAAACTCAGTAATAGTGATCGGTGGGTTTATCCATTTGCATATAACGATATACAATATAGAAAGAAGGAATCCGGCTAATACCAACTTCAAAAAAGTACGGGCAAGCCTACGAATCAATCCACGTTTCCTGAAGTAAGGTTTTTTCTCCAACTGTAAAATAATTTACTAGGTCATCTTTATATAATTAAGGGTGTACTTTTTTCCCAGCGTCATAGTTTTGTTACCGGTTTTCATTAAAAAATAACCAATAGCCGCCAACGCTGCCGCACCTATTACGAGTTGCTTGCTTGCATAATATTGAGTATGAGGTTTTGAAAATATCCAGGTGACCAGCCCCGCGGTCGTCAACAAGATACCGCCGCCAAAAAGCGCGGAGCCCGACGCATTCAGGTCAAAGCCCTTTCTCTTTTTTCCGATGGAAATGATCGAGTGGTAATTCATTGCAAAATGGTATTCTGAAACGGTATCTGAAATATAAACACCTAAAGTGGTCAGGATCCGTTGAATATTGTATTGAACTAAAAAAACAGAATCATTTTTCACAGCCGTTATATAGGCTTCAAAATAACGATCAGCATTAGAAAAATCTATTTCGCTACCAGGATAAAATGATTCTACATTACGGCTGTTCTTTTTTAAGATCAATAGATCATTTTGGGCAAATGAGCTAAATATATATGAAAAGAAGAAAAATATAATTAGAAAACAACGCATACATTAAAGTTTTTTGACAAGGAATACGACTCCAAAGAGCAGAACGGTACCAAAAACCACAAGGATCAAACCAGAAATTTTATTTATCGTTCGGATATTTTTAATAGTTAATTTTTTACTCAGTTTTCCAGCGATAGTTACTTTAACCACATCAGCCGACATATTTAATATAAGCGCTGTTGCAAAAATGATGATACGATCGCGAACAGAATGGGAAACGGCTATAGCGGTTGCAGCTGTTAGCCAAAAAGCAATCACTGCAGGATTTAAGGTATTTAAAAGAAATCCCTGTAATACGATTTTCGCATGGTCGCTGCTTTTCAACGGAGACATAGCCAAATCTTCCGGATGAATATGCACTTTCTTAAAAAAGATGTAATACATTCCCATTCCTATCAAAAAAACGCTACCGGCTATTCCGATCTGTATTTTAAAGTCCATAACCATTGTCACCAATTCAGAAAAAAGATTGCTTAAAACCACCAGGATAAAATCACTGATCCACACACCAATTACAAAACTGAAACCACCGCCTCTTCCGTTATTAATGCTCTGCTTGATAATGGTAAAAACGACCGGACCCACAGATATTACCAGCAGCAATCCCATTGCTATTCCTTTGAGTATTGCTTCAATAACATCTGCCATCGATGAAGTAGGAATTTAATTTTTAAAACAAAGAATGAAAAAATTAAAAATAGGAAAACAAATCTGGAAAAAGGAACTAAACCCGAACTTCCTTTAGAAACTTTTGCCATTCATCAAGCATTTTTCCCTTGAGAACGCGTGGAAATTTGTGCTGGCCTCCCACTTTGCCTTTATGTTTCATAAATTTCAGGAATGTCTGTTCGCTCAAAACATCTACGAAAATCTCTTTTAATGCATGATTTCTCTCTACCTCATAATCATCGTTCAATTCTTTCAACTTTTTATCTATTAAAAACTTTAAAGTTTCCGAATTTACAGGATCGTTGGTACCAATAAACCAATGGTGTGCAAAAAAATCACCATAAGGAACTCCGGCCACCGTAAACTCTCCAATAGAAATGTTCAATTCTTCGCTCACCAGTTCAATCGCCTTATTCATATTATCAACACTAAGATGCTCACCCACCATACTTAAAAAATGACGGGTACGGCCGGTAATTATTATTTCCGATTTTTCCACATCTACAAACTGCACGGTGTCGCCGATAAGGTAGCGCCATGTTCCTGCATTAGTGCTTATAAGGATAGCGTAATTCTTATACTTTTCTACCTGGTGAACCAGTAATGTCTCTGGGTTAGCCACTAAATTACCTTCAATGTCAAAATTATTGTGATCAAAAGGAACAAATTCAAAGAAAATATTATTGTTCAAAACCAGTTTCATCCCTTTGGCATTTTGACGGTTTTGATACGCAAGAAATCCTTCGCTGGCCAGGTAAGTTTCAATATAAGTTATCGGCTTGCCCAATAATTTATTAAATCCTTTTTTATAAGGCTCCAGTGCCACACCGCCATGAACATAAAA
>JBDTJV010000225.1:0-5503 GCA_039935675.1 Ginsengibacter sp.
TCACTGGCAAGTATCTTCTCCCCGTTACCGGCTTTTAAACTAAAATAATATTGCCCGTCTTTGCCTGTTTTAATGATAAACTTTCCCATAGTTTTATTTTTTTTTGATTTGAATAAATATATGAATGTTATATATCCATCTGGCACACAGTTGCATTTCAAATCCTACAATTTTGTATCATTGAAATAAACCCCTGGAGAGAAACCACGCCGGTAGAAAACTAAAAAGAAGCAATTACTTTTTTAGTGTGAACCCGTTACTTTTCCTTCTGCAATCCTTATAAGGGCGGAAATATCCGGCCGAATTTTCTTTGTCATAAAACCTGGATGTAAAAGGACCAGTATCCTGGTACATAGCTCCGTGTCTGCTTATATCATTTTTATTTTGAGGGTTAAAAAAACGAAATAGTTTGCCGAATATATGTTTACAATTGATTTATTTAATTTACTGATTAGCAGGCGGGGCGTTTTATTTAGCTGATGGTAGATTTTGGAGACAATAAGGTGACAAATGGCTCCAACTATGTTATAACGTGAAATGGATGGTTGGTATCGGGAAAGAATTCGCCTTGAGTTTTATCTTATAATTTTGGTTCGTAGAGATATGAACTATAGCGGGGATTCCTGCATTCACAACCCGCCGTCTGACCTTCGGTGCTGACGGCTACACTGTGATCTTAGATTAAGGTTTGGCCTAATCAACCTGTTGGTCAGGAGACCAGGCAGGAGCTTTACAAGCTTTGAGATTTTTAAGAAGCAAAAGCAAAACACCCTACGCTGGCTGGAAAACATATATTGGAACTTTATTTAAAAGACTTTTAGAATGAAGATGCTAGATACTTTAACTTTACGAGACTTTTACGCGGGATAAATACGCATTAACCAACCTTAACCCACCTATCTGCGTAACTAGTGAAATAATCTTTTCAAATAAATAAAGTAAAACTAAAATGGACAATCAAAATTTCAAAAATCATACGCGTTTCGTGCCAGGCTTTCATTTACTGACGGGTTTAAGTATCCTAGCTGCATTAGCGATCGCAATCATCATGGTATTACATAAAGGGGTAAGCCACGAGACTGTTTTTTTTCTGCTGGTTGGGCTCAGTTTGGTTTTATTGTTTTGGTACATACGCAAGTTTGCAGCAGGCAACCAGGACCGGATCATAAGATTGGAAGAAAATTTACGTAGCCAGCGCCTCACCGGTAAAATGTCAGATAACCGACTAACAAGAGGCCAGATCATCGCTCTGCGCTTTGCCGGAGATGACGAATATGTAGCCTTGTCCGAAAGGGCCATCAAAGAAAACATGAGCCCGAAAGAGATAAAGCAGGCTATACAAAATTGGCGTTCGGATCATCACAGGATTTAATTTTGTATTATAAATATTGTCCACACTGTTATAAATATTGTCCAAAATGAAATGTGTAAACCCTGAGTTTGTGATTGAAAACATTTACGTGTAAATTGGCCAGTTGGAATTTAATCAGGCAAATTCTTAAATCTAACAAACAACCTTTAAATAAAATAAATAAGCACAAGTCTTCACCTGTGCTTATTCATTTGTTACCTTATAGCTGGTGACGCAAAATGGGAACAATTCTTTTAGCAATTAGCTTTCTGAAAACAGGAAAATTAATGATCCAGCGACGCGATCCAAGGCAGCACAATTTCCATCATGCCTATAACGCTTGTTTCATGTGTTCCTCCCGGGATCGGGGTAAACTTTACGTTGGTGGCGCCTCCCGCTATAAACCGATTATAGGTGAGCACAGAAGTTTCAAAAGGAACTGCTTCATCGGCAGTGCCGTGAAAAAGCCAGGTGGGACTTTTGGGTACCCAGGTTAGAAAACTATTTTCACCTATTTTAGTTTTCAACGTAGTTTCTTTTGCCGGATTTTTAAGATTGGCATAAAAAACAGGGTTAAATAATGCTGCGGTAGAAGTGGTTAATTGAGCATCTATCTGCTGGCGATTCTGACTCCCATTTAATAAACCAGCCATTTCACCAGCATAAGGTTGTTGGAAGAAATCAGTGTAGGGACGGTGCCAATCGTAAGTATCATTGTACGACTTGAGAATAAGCCCAAGAAAGGAAGGAGCTGAATAATTAGCTGTATCAGCAATAGCACCTAGAAAGGTAGTAAGGTCATAACCTCCGGCTCCTTCAGCAGCAGCGGTAACGGTCAAATGGTGCGCAGCATTTGTTTCTATTTCTTCCTGCGCTGCCATAGTCGTATAACCACCTTCTGAATATCCTATTAAAAATAGCCGGTTGGTAATGGCCTTATTTTGTTGTTGCAGAAAATATTTAGCGGCCTCGATCATATTGACTACCGGTAAAGCCGAATATCCTTTAACGTAGTACGGCTGCGTAACATTTTGAGATACACCCAACCCTATATTATCGGGAATAAGAGTAACGTATCCGGCTGAAGCAAATAATTCGAAACCGGTAAATGTATTAGGAAAGTTGGACGGAGCATCTGCATAACTAAACATGGTGCCATGCTGGGCGCTGATGATAGACGGAGGTAGCAGGGTGTTTTTGGGTATACCCAGTGTGCCGGAAGCTTCTATCATTCTTCCCTTGTAGTTTGTTTTATACACCAGTTTGTAATAATCTACATCGTATACTAAATATGGGCTAAAAGCTCCATAACCAAGTTTAGCTGCAAGATTTGTTAAGTCAGTGTGCGTTAAGGTAGCTGTTGGCGTAGCGCTAACAAACAATTCACTTCCGGTGGGTGAACCAGGATTCCAATCAACTTTGCGGCAACTTGTCCAGATAAAAGCAGTAAGTAGCAGCAGGCTTAAAAACCTGAGATTTTTTTTCATGATCTTTTGGGGATTTAGTGTTATTGATAATCTTACAATTTCATTAACAAACTTACAATATTTTTAAATCACCTACTTTTTTAGTTTGTGGTCGATGGATCGGAAAAGCAGGTTTTGGGTTTCATAAGAAATGAAGAATAGGCGGTATTTCTTCGTTCACTACAATTAGTCTGGCCTTCGGTTCTATCGGGTACTCTTTCTTCTTAACGGCTTTATATTTGTGGTTAGTGGAGACACGATCAACAGCGGGGGGGTTCTTCATTCACAACCCGCCGTCTGACCTTCGGTTCTGACGGCTACGCTATCTCTTACGGCTCTATAGTTGTGGATCGTGGAGACACGAACAAAGGCGGAAAATAAAGTTGCGATGTCATTGGCAGACGCAAGAATCAAATTTAATTGTGACGTTAATCTCATTTGCGCCGAAGCAAACTTTTCCATGGACAGACTCTTTACAAAAGAAACAGATTGATTCCCGAAAAGATCGGCACAGGTCCCAAAAATACAGGACAGGTCGCGACCTGTCCATACAAAATAAAAATAGGAATCAACTTTATTTATTGGTTAACTGCCTTCAATGCTGAATGCTTAACGCCGAAAGCAGCACGTTTAAAAACAGGTAGCTTTAGAATAAATGTAGGACGTAAGGAATCGAATGTACAGGTTAGAAAGAAGTGATGATTCTTAAATAGAAAATAACGCATTATTGACAGCAGAATGAATTAATAAATTAGTATACCAATTGTTGCCGGTAACCATTATCTTAGATCGTGCAAAAAATACTATTTTCAACCACATTAACGATCCGACGATTTTTCTTATTTCCTCTTTTCATTCTTTCATTTCTATTTCTTCAAACTGTATCCGCACAACAAAAGGATTTTGTCATCAAAGGTTTTCATTTGGACTTAAGGATACAGGTGATGAAGATGGACGCTTTAAAAAAGTTTGCAAAGACACTAAGTGAATCCGGTATCAATACACTGGTGATGGAATGGGAGGGCACCTTTCCTTTTGAGAAACATCCGTTGATATCTAACAGGTATGCATACACGAAAGATGAAATCAAATCATTCATCAGTTATTGCGGCACGCTTGGCATTGATGTGATCCCGTTGCAGCAAAGTTTCGGGCACGTGGAATATATTCTGAGACACGAGCGCTATAAGGACTTGAGAGAAGATCAAAAAGATTATTCGCAGGTTTGCCCATCGCAGGAAGAAGGCGATAAGAAATTGTTTACAGATCTTTTTACTGAATTGGCTGCGGTGCATCCTTCAAAGTACTTTCACATTGGCGGTGATGAAACCTATTTGTTGGGCCATTGCGAAATATGCCGGAAAAAAGCAGCAATTGAAGGAATTTCAAAACTGTACATTGACTACATAAAAATGTTGTGTAATATCGTCATCAGCCTCGGTAAAATTCCTGTATTATGGGCCGACATCGCATTAAAATATCCGGATGCTATCAAGTTGCTTCCACCTCAGACAGTTTTTGTGGACTGGAACTATGGCTGGAATATGAACAACTTTGGCGAACATGAAAAGTTGGTGCAGTCGGGCTATACGGTGTGGGGCGCTCCTGCGCTACGCAGCAATCCTGATAATTATTTTTTAACCCAATGGGAAAAACATTTTAAGAACATACAAGATTTTATACCCGCCTGCAGACATTTGGGATATAAAGGTATGATCATGACATCGTGGTCAACATCAGGGCAGTATTCCCCTGTATTTGAAACTTCTGATGATATAATAGACTTATATGCTATCAGGCATGTATACCCGATTACAGGTTTCAATATGCTGCTAAAGGCCTATACCCAAAGTTTGCGAACGGATAAGCCGTTGGATATCCCTGACTTTATCCGGACATATAGTAAACAGCAATACGGATTTGATCAGCAACAGGCTGCTTTTTTTTGGAAAGCGCTTACTACAACTCCATACGAGATAAAGCAGGGAGAAGTAATCGCTCCTTCACCTATGACCGTGCAGCAATTAGCGGATAGCCAGGCAACAGCCGTAAAAACTTTATATAAATTAGAACCCGCAAAAAATAAAGAAGAATTTGCGCACTATCGGTTAATGGCAGACATACGAATGTTATATCTCAATTATCAAAAAATTGAAAAACAAGTGAATCTGCCCTCATTTACCAAAGCGCAGCGTCCCGCTGTAGTGCAGGAATTAAAGCAATTGATGGTTGATTCAAAAAAGATTGATCAGCGGTTTATTGACCTCAATAAGAACACCTTATATATGGGTGAACTAAAAGAGGAAAATAATTTACGGAATAGTAAAATCAATTTGCTATACAACCGATTGACAGGAGAGAAGGAAATGGAATAAATTGAATCACTTTAAGAATAAATAGTTTAATATGAAAAATATTTATTTTCTCTTACTGCTCCTTATAAGTGCACCGTTAGTTTACGGACAGCACAGCAAACTTACTGACAGCCAGCGAAAAAATATTACTAAGCTGATAGCTCATTACTCTCATGCCCGCGAAACAAAAGATACTATTCTTCTCAAAAAAATACTTACAACGGATGTTGACCAACTGGTTTCTACCGGCGAATGGAGATCAGGCATCGGCGCTGCAGTGGAAGGCATGATGAAAAGCTCAACCAATAATCCGGGCAGCCGAACCCTCACCG
>JBDTJV010000226.1:0-3797 GCA_039935675.1 Ginsengibacter sp.
TATTTTTGAAAAAATAATTTTTAATATTTGACGTCGGAATATGCTGTGAAATAGCGAGCAATTGTTGCCTGAATACTTCTTCATTTTTATTACCTAATTGATCGTTCATGTAAGATAGAAAATCCATATTAGTATAATCCCGTAAATAGCCGTTTGTTATAAAAAGATCTTTCCACCCATCATTATCATAATCTGCGAATAGTGGTGCCCAGCTCCAGTCAGTATTTGAAATACCTGACAATTGGCCTATTTCGCTGAATGTACCATTACCATTATTTAACTGGAGCATATTGCGCATATACTGGTAATAAAATCCTGATTTTAATATTACATCAAACAACGGGTAATTATTAGGTGCTGTCAACAACTTTTGGCGATGATTATCTTCGGGCAACATGTCCAAAGTAAAAATATCAGGCAGCCCGTAGTTATTGATATCAGAAATATTATTTCCCATTGAAAACTCAGACGTGAGGCCAAGCTGTTGTTGAATCTCGTTTGTAAAAGTGCCATCATGATTGCAATTACGAGATGCTTTCATCTGCAAGTTTATATAAAATCGGATTGCTTTAACCGTCTGTTGTTACTATAATTTGCAGAAGCCTTTATACAGATAAATTAGAAATAAAGGATAAAAGTTCGTTCACTGTATGAATGTAAAAACAAGGTTTACAATTCCAATAAAAACATTTTGCAATAGCTGGTCGTCCTGCAATGCTTTACTTGCAAATATTTTTAGTGTATAATTAAATACAAATTAATTACTCATTTTTATTTAAAAGAACCTGCCAGGTCTATTTCCTAAATTTCTCTTCCAGGTTTTGATCATTATGAAAATTTTTGCGGTACTTTTTTATATACCCGGAAGGTGTTATGCCGAACAATATTGAAAATTGTTTACGGAAGTATTTTACATCGTAAAACCCTACCATATTAGCCGTCTCAGTTACATTATACTCAGTGTTAATTAAAAGTTCTGCTGCTTTTTTTAACCGTACATATCTGATAAAACCTGAAATGGTTTGGCCGGAAACCGTCTTAATTTTTCTATAAAGCTTTGAATGGCTCATCCCGATTTCAGTGGCAAGTATTTTTATGTTGAATTGATCACTGTCAATATGATCTTCAATAATGCGCATGCAATCTTCAAGAAACTGTTTGTACTCCGGGGAAACTTTTATGTTTTCGCTGCCAAGTGTAATCTCATTGTAGAAATATTCCTGGAGTATATTTCGACGTTTGAGTAAAGTGGCAACCTTAGCCACAAGAACATCCTTATCAAAGGGTTTTCTTATGTATTCGTCTGCTCCGCTTTCGATTCCCCTCAACTGCATTTCGTTAGACGAACTACCTGTTAGTAAGATTATCGGAATATGACTCACGGCTTTATCATCTTTCAAAAGATGGCAGAGGTCAATTCCAGTCAAAGCTTTCATTACAATATCACTTATAATCAGGTCGGGCAATTGTTTTTGAGCTACTTCCAAACCAGTTTCTGCTGAATCAGCAACCAGAATTTTATACCTTGGCTTAAAAACCGATGAAAGGTAGTTCCGCGTTTCCGCATCATCATCTATTATTAGCAAAATTTGCTTATCTGATGTGAGTTGCTCAGGAATCTCATGACCTGTTTCAATTTGTTCATCACCTACTTCTTCATTTAACTCCAATAAAAGTTCTGAAACTGGTGCAACAGGAATTTCGTCCCATGTTTTCTCAACTTCTTTTTTATCCGGATTATCAATTTCTGCAGAAATACGGTGATCAATCTGCTCTTGAGTGCTCTTTGGAGCTTCAATAGGATTTTTATGAATGGCTGGTTGGTAATCTTGCACAGTTTTTTTAGGGAGTTCCATGGTAAAGGTGGTGCCTTCTCCCTCTATGCTTTGATAAAAAACATTACCTCGATGCGCCTCTACAAAGTTTTTTACCAGGTAGAGCCCAATTCCGAATCCACTTTTATTCCGATCCCTCATTTGATAGAAACGTTGAAAAACTTTATCGCCTGCATTAGCTGGAATACCTATACCTGTATCTGTTACAGAAACTGCCACAAACGAACTTTTTTCATTAATAGTCAGGATTACCTTACCCTCCTGCGGAGTATACTTAAAAGCATTTGAAAGTAAATTAAACAAAGCAATCTCAATTTTTTCGGAATCAACGGTTATGTTTATGTTCTTCAGATTATCCGGGCAAATAAATTCATAAGTCATAAATTTTGTTTTTGCCTGCTCTGCGAAACACAGGAAAACTTCATTGCACAAATTGAAAAAATTAATATTGGCTAAATTAAGGTTGTCTTTTTCTTCCTCTGTCTTTTTAAAAAGTAACAACTGATCTACAAGCCTTAGCAAACGTTTTGCATTGCGATATACCACCTTTAATTCGCCCTTTTCTGTATTGTGGTTACTACTATGGAGTAAATCATTGATGGGGTTAATGATTAACGATAATGGCGCACGAAACTCGTGGGATATATTGGTAAAAAAAGCTATCTTTTTTTCATTAAGTTCTTTCTCCTGTTGTGTTTCCAGGTGTGCAAGTTTTACTTCATACTTAAGCTTGGTTTGCCTGTTTTTATACAGAATATATAAGTTGATGATTGCCACTCCCGATATGAGGTAGAGACAATAAGCCCACCAGGTTCTGTACCAGGGAGGTAAAATTGTTACCTCCAATAATTGATCTGCATTGCTCCAAACACCATCAGAACCACTAACTTTCACCTGAAAAATATAGTCCCCCTCATGCAATCGTGAATAGTTTGCCACACGAGTCTGGTCTGCATAGATCCAGTTTTTATCCCATCCTTTTAAAATATAAGCATAATTAAGCTCTGGTGCTTCTTTATAATCAAGTGCCAGGAAATCAAGTGAGAGGGATGCCTTATTATAGGGAACAACAATTTTTTTGATTTGCTCATAATTTCGGGCGGTCACAAAGCCAGGATTGTCTTCAACCGGCACGTTATTTATTTTCAGCGCTGATAGAAATAATTGACGACTTACAGTTCTAACAGACATGCTGTCAGGGGAAAAAACATTAAATCCTTTTATGCCGCCAAATAGTAGTTCGCCAGTACTTAATTTCAATGCTCCATTAAAGCTAAATTGATTGCTTTGTAACCCGTCTGCCTGGGTAAAGTTTAGAAAAGTTCTTTTTCGGAAATCAAATTTCGACAAACCATTAAATGTGCTTAACCAAAGATTACCTTTTTCATCTTCCAGAATACGCAGAATAGTGTTATTTTGAAGACCGTCCACTGTGGTGAATCTTTTAAATGTATGATCGGTACGATTAAAAAGCAGCAGGCCTCCTTCCTGTGTACCCACCCAGAAATTGTGATTTTTATCTTCATGAATGCAGCGTATAGTATAACCTATATTATAAAATTCGTGTTTTTTATGGAGTGTATCAATTTTTATCAGTGAGGTGTAATCTCCGCACCAAAGATTTCCGAATGAATCTTCAGACATACACTGGATGTCTGAAAGATTAGTATCAAACTCTTGAAAATTATTTGTGATGTAGTTGTACTGATAAAGAGCACCGTTACGGACTGTCGCTGCCCACAACCTTTTTCTGCTGTCTTCAAATAAAAACCAGCAGTGGTTATTATAAGAGTTTGTACTGGTATTGAAGCAGGTAAAGTGCTTAAAAGTTTTCGAATGGTGGTTAAAAAGATTTATTCCTCCAAACCATGTTGAAACCCAAATATTATCATTTACATCTTTGATAATACTAGTGATAAAGTTGTCACTCAATGATGAAGGGTTGGCGCTATTATGCAGATA
>JBDTJV010000227.1:0-2948 GCA_039935675.1 Ginsengibacter sp.
TAAAAAAGAAGCGCCAATAATTAATACCAAAGAAATAATAAAAGCTTCCAGCGTACGCATACCGTGATTGAGCAAAAGCAACAATAGCAAAGTATCCAAGGCCGTTACACAAATTCCCCAGATCAACGGAAGTCCGAATAATAAATTAAGCCCTATGGCCATACCCACAATCTCTGCCAGGTCGCAGGCAGCAATGGCTATCTCTGCAAGAATGTATAAAGGAATATTTGCCCAATTGGGATACGCATTTTTAGAGGCTTGTGCCAGGTCCAGCCCTCTCACTATTCCAAGCCGCGCGCTCAGGGTTTGCAAAAGAATTGCAATCAAATTTGACATCATCAGTATCCAGATCAATTTATAGCCAAATGCAGAACCTCCTGCAATATCTGTAGCCCAATTGCCCGGATCCATATATCCTACACTTACCAGGTAGGCAGGCCCGATAAATGCCATGATCTGGCGCCACCCTTTTTTTTGAGTTACTACAGAAGAATGTACTTCACTTAAAGAATGCGAATCTGTTTTTTTAGTAATACTATTCGACAATTTATTTTTAGTTTTTAAAGGTTCGGAATAATATCAATTAACAGATTAATATCCCGGCAAAAGTGTTTCGTTGCAAAAGTATAAAGTTAGATTAATCTAACAAAATAATTTATTAAAAGTAACTAAATTTGTGCGTATTTTAAATAATAGCTTTCCAGTGCGGTTAGGGAGCGTTTGCGATAGCGCCCACGGCAGATCGTACCGGTTGGTGGACACCAATCGAGGACATCCGATATGAACAAAATCCCTAAATTTTTTATCAAGTAAATTTTATTATTAGCTTTGGACAATGAATTCACTGACAGAAGAAAATTATCTGAAGGCCTTATTTAATATTGCCAACAAAGATGGCGAGGTGAATGTGGCTGAATTATCGAAAACCCTCGATATCAAAATGCCTACAGTAACCAGCATGATGAAAAAGTTGTCGGGAAAAAAATTAGTTCATTATGAAAGCTACAAGCCCCTTCGCCTGACTGAAAGAGGGAAAAAAGAAGCGGGCCTTATTATAAGAAAACACCGGCTTACTGAAATGTTCCTGGTAGAAAAAATGAAGATGGGCTGGGAGGATGTTCATGATATTGCCGAACAAATTGAGCACATTCAATCACCCGTTTTTTTTGATAAAATGGACGAGATACTTGATTTTCCAAAGTTAGATCCTCATGGCTCCCCGATACCGGATAGAAATGGGAAAATAACCTCTAAAGATTATAAAAAATTGAGCGAGTGCCAGGCGGGCGAAATCGTAAAACTGGCGGCGGTCATTAATACTTCTTCTGCTTTTTTAAAATTTTTGAATGCAAGGCAATTGCACCTGGGCTTGAAACTTAAAGTGAAAATCATTGAACCCTTTGACCAGTCAATTACAATCAGCTATGGAAAAAATCAGTTGGAAACGTTGAGCAATGTCGTCAGTGAAAGATTACTGGTAGAAGAGAAGGCAGATAAAATCCAGGGCTGATATTATTCTGATTAAATAAACTTCCCATCTATTCTTGAGTATCAAATTGTCAGATTGATAGGTGTTTTGTGGCTGCAAAAACCTCACTAACTTTAATTTGCCTGTCAACCAACTCCATTACCAACGCCAATTTTTAGGTCATCCCTTTTATAGTAAATCAACTTTTATCCTGGTTTTTTAATTTTGATTATTCTTAATGAAATACAAGTAATTTTATTTGAAATTTTAGCGCTATTCAATCACTTTTCTTTACATAAAATAATCTGCGTGTAATATTACCTTTGATCCATGCAAAAAAATTATACACAACTAATTTTGGGAATTATTATTGGACTGGTAATAGGCTTGCTAATAGGCAAACAGATTTTTAAAACCAACCAGTCGCCCAATGCGAGCCTGATTCAGAACTCATCTTCGCCAGCCGGGGTCGGTCAAAATTCAGATACAGCTATCACTATTTCCTCTCCGGCAAATGAAAATAATGACAGCATTCCACAAAAAGTATATGTTGTATTAAAATACATTCTCGCTCACCATCACGCTATGGACGGCTATGTGGGAGGAAGGGTTTTTACAAACCGCGAAAAAATAGTTCCGCAATCTGATGCAAATGGAAATCCAATTAATTACCAGGAATGGGATGTAAACCCGAAAATAAATGGCCAGAACCGTGGAACCGAACGAATACTTACCGGCAGTGATGGAAGAAACTGGTATACCGATGATCATTATAAGACCTTTAAAGAAATTAATCAAAAATGAGCACAATATTAAAATTGTCTTCTAACGCTTATGTTGAAAACGAAACCCGCTTTGTCTTTTTGGATGGCAATTCCTGTAAAACCATTGAACAATGTTACGTTACCTTAAAAGATCAACTCTCGCTTCCTGATTATTTTGGTAACAACCTCGATGCCCTCGAAGAAGTACTTGGAGATCTTGACTGGCTCACAGAAGGAACGATTAAATTCATTATTTTAAATTCAAAAAAATTACTCTCAGAAGATATCTCTAAAAAAGATTCCTTTTTGGAGATATTAAATACCAGCGAAAATGAAAGGCTGGAAATAATATATTTAGGAGAGGAAAAATAGCAGCAATTTCAGAAACCATCGATAAAGCTAAGTTTGAAGCCAATTTAAAAGATCACCAACAAGGAAATCTGATTATCATTCATTTTGTAAAGATTGTGCAGAAACAGGTATTGAAAAATGGGTTGTTAATCTTGACGCAATGAATTGTACCTATTATGATAAAGGCGGAAATAAAATATTAGAAGAACAAATACCTGGATAAAAGATCCGGGATTTGGAAAAGAAAAAATTATCAGATTGGGAAAATTTATTTTGAAATATTTTCTGCTCACAAAGAAAAAAGCGCAGGCCGGACGGTCTGCGCCAGATGAAGAATCAGGAATCTCCCACTTTGAGAAATGAAA
>JBDTJV010000228.1:0-2696 GCA_039935675.1 Ginsengibacter sp.
AACCTTCGCCCTGGATTGTATAGAATGCTTCCATGATTGGCAAAGACTGCCTCCCTTCCACCCTGGGGAGGGTTCTGTGATCACTTTCAATAAAAAAATTACTTTTCATTTTTTAAAATCTTTAATAAGCGGCAGGCCAACCATCTGACTCTCCCGCATTAAACAAACAAATTAATCCAAATTTTATTTACATTTTTCGAAATGTCAAAACCTCTTTCAGCGTTGCTTAAAGCAGCTGAGTAATACAAAACTCGCCCGAATTACCCTATATTATATACGGTTCCTGATTTTTTCACAGTAAATCAACAAATAATAACATTTCCTATTTTACAGGCTTTTGCCTTACACTACCTTGGAGGGCAGGGATGCAGCTTGGTAAGTATTTTTAAGTAAAGCTGCGATGGTCATTAATCCTACACCTCCCGGAACCGGTGTAATATAACTGCATTTGGGCGCTACATTTTCAAAATCAACATCGCCTTTTAAGGCAAAACCACTTTTCTTAGTTTCATCTTTGATTCGGTTAATTCCTACATCAATCAATACCGCATTTTCTTTAACCATATCTGCAGTAACAAATTTGGGTTTGCCGATGGCGGCGATCAAAATATCCGCTTGTTGGCAAATAGAAGCCAAATCTTTGGTTCTGGAATGGCAAAGTGTTACGGTTGCATTTCCGTATTCGTTATTATTTCTGCTGAATAAAATGCTCAATGGCGTTCCAACATTATTGCTTCTTCCAATTACGACTACATTCTTTCCCGGAGTTTCAATTTTATAATGTTGCAGCATTAATAAAATACCATAAGGGGTGGCGGAAATAAAAGTTGGGAAACCCAACACCATATTCCCAATATTCAAGGGATGGAAACCATCCACATCTTTATTGGGTGAAATTGCATGAATCACTTTTTTCTCAGAAATATGCTTTGGCAATGGAACCTGCACGAGAATTCCATCTATTTCCGGATCTTCATTTAGCTCCTTTATTTTTTCCAAAAGCTGTTCTTCCGAAATAGTACTTTCATACTGAAACAAGGAGGAATTAATCCCTACTTCTTTACAGTTTTTTACTTTGGAAGCTACATAGGTTTCGCTTGCAGGATCATTACCGACAAGAATTGCTGCGAGATGAGGTATTTTTTTTCCTTCAGATAATAATGAGGAAATTTTATTTTTCAAATCTTCTTTTATGGCAGCTGACGCCACTTTTCCTTCTAATAATTGCATTTGGCAAAATTAAAACAGGAGAATGATTTTTTGATTTTTAGTTTTTTTTAAGAGACGTTGTATTTAACGGTCGTATTAATTCAAGAAAAATAATGAGTTTTTAAGAGTAAATTCGCTTAACTAAATTTAAAAAGGTGGTAATAACAATTACAAGCCGTTCCACTAAGGTTGAGGTTGAAGCGGCTCTTAAAGTATTAGAAGCGGCAAAGAATAAAACTATCGGCAGCAAAAAAAGATCATTTGATGCCCACAAACATTGTGGTATTATTACACTGAAGGAGGATCCATTGGCTTTACAAAAAAGATGGAGAAATGAATGGGACTGACTATCTGTTGGATACAAATATTGTTTTATACCTCTTATGAGGTGATAAGGCATTGGCTGATATATTGAACAATAAGAAGAATTATTTGAGTTTTATTACTGAAATGGAATTATTGGGAAGTCCACAATTGGGTTTAGAAGAAGAGAAAAAAATTCAAAGCTTTTTGTCAGAATGTTTTGTTATCGAAATGAATCAGCAAATAAAACTGTCTGCCATTCAAATTAGAAAAAGGACTGGTTTAAAATTGCCTGATAGTATTATTGCTGCTTCTGCTGAATATACGGGCATATTTCTTTTAACTGCGGATACAGATTTTATTAAATTGAAATCATTATCTATACTTCAATACAAGAAATTATAGTCTGTAATTGAATAGCAAAAGATTCTTTTATTCAATTCCCCAAAATGGGTAATTAAAAAAAAATATCCCATTTAAAAAAATAATTTCTTAATACCACTCAAACTCTTATATTTAAGTTTTTTACTGATTCTAAAACAAAAGCTTTTGAGAAAAATCTACCTGCTATATTTTTTTCTTCTTCCGGCATATTTTGCCACCGCGCAATCTATCGTAAAACCTCTATCTGCTTCCTACATCGGTCCGGGCGCTTATAGTACCCATCATTTAGATGTCTTTTCTGTGACCTCAAACCAAGCTGCACTTGCGCAAATAAAAGATCTTTCTTTTGGTGTGTATGGAGAGCAACGATTTTTATTGTCTGAAACAAATTTCTATTCCGCAATTGTGGCGATGCCCACCGAACAAGGAAATTTTGCGTTCCAGGCAGATTATTTTGGTTATAAAAATTATAACGAATCGCAATTGGGTGTCGCGTATGCAAGGCAAGTAGGAAATAAACTCGATGTAGGAATTAAATTCAATTATTATTCTTTTCGTATTCCTGGTTTTGAAAGCCCTTCCACTGTCAATTTTGAGATCGGCGCGATTGTTCATTTAACTGAAACATTAAACGCAGGAATTCATTTTTACAACCCGGTAGGAGGGAAGTTATCCAAAACTCAAAATGATAAATTAAGTTCTGTTTACTCATTTGGCCTGGGTTATGAAGCTTCTGAAAGTTTTTTGATAAGCACGGAAATGGTAAAACAGGAAAATTTGCCGGTGAATATAATTGTTGC
>JBDTJV010000229.1:0-3437 GCA_039935675.1 Ginsengibacter sp.
AATTCTTAAAAGAAAAAAATCGCATTTAACTACCTGGGAAATTTTGGGTGGAAAAAGTTTTATGCCAACAGTTCCAAAATCTGCTTTTGAATATGTAACAATTGCCAATAAGGGTATCAAAAAACAATCCGTAACAAGGCTTGCTGAACTAATGAATATTCCTATGAAAGATATGGCTGCACTTTTAAATATTTCTTACAAGACACTCGGGCGCAAAAAGGAGACCGATACGTTGGATAGTATATCTTCATCCATATCTATAGAAATCGCGGAGAGCATCTCAAAGGGTTTATCTGTGTTTGAAGATTCTGACAAACTAAGTCGTTGGCTTCAAAAAGAAAACAGGGCGTTGCAGGGAGAAAAACCCATTGATCTTTTAAACACACCAACCGGAATAAAAATAGTCAATAAATTGCTCGGCAGAATCGAAGAAGGCGTTTACACTTAAATAACACCAATGCTTGTTTTTAGAATTGTAAAACTGAAAAAGAGAACCAAAGATATTTCAGGCATCGGCGCATTTAATGAAGGAGGCCGATGGAATAACGAAGGAGTATTTGCTTTGTACACGAGCGAAAATGAAGCCCTGGCGATGCTCGAAATTTTAGTCAATGTTGACTTGACGGAATTCCCGCCAAATATGTTTGTAATGAGTATTCAAATTGATGACGATGCGCCATTTTATAAAGTGCCGGACAAAACGCTTCCCAAAAATTCGAGATTACCTGAAAATATTTTCTTAATAGAACTGGGAGATAAAATTTTTAAAGAAAAGAAATATATTGGAATAAAGGCGCGTTCGGCTGTTATGGAAAACTCTTATAATTTTATTTTAAATCCAGTTTATCCCGGTTTCTATAATTTGGTAAAAGTCATTAAAGTAAACAGGCTCGAAATTGACAAAAAATTAATAAGGATTACTTAATCTTTTTTACGAATTTTCATTGACCAATTTGCGAATAACCATTCCACCCAACTTTCCCTTCATAGTAATTGCATTGCTCCAATGATCCCAACCTGATCCTTAACGGAATGTTGGTCGCTTTTTCAAACTTCAATTCCTGTTTACAAAAAAGCCATATTTACAGGTAGCAAAATCCTGGGGAACCTCAGCATTGATGTTGATCTTTTTACTGAGCGAAAGGGGATTGTAAAAAACGAAAGGATGGTAAGCGGAATCTGGAATTTTCTTTGGTGCAAAATTACTTTGGTGCAAAAAATGTTGCCCGTAAGTTTTACTGTTCATCCATTAAATGCTCAATAAAAAAATTCTCTTACTGGCTTTGATATGAAGACTTGTAAATTGGAATATTCAAAAAAGTATTGGGCTTTTTGTTTTGAGTTTTTGCGACAGCGTTAAGCATGTGGAAGGATTGAAACAAACAATTTACGGAGAATATGTTAACCGATTAGCTTAACCAGCAACCTTCGTTCCTCGCAATCTCCAGATTTTTATTTTGAAGATTCAAGAAAACCTTGTTTTATTTGATTCAACAAAGCCACATTGTCTTCCACTGTATTTTGGAAATATTCTGCCATGATAGCGGCCATTTTTCCTTCGGATAATTCCATCGTATTGGCGTTTAATATTCCTTCTATTCTTTCAAATAGTTTTTCATTCCTTAATGCTATTTTGCTCATTTCTCTTCCCAATACTCTTGCAGCAATGTGTATGAGATCTGCATCTTCTTCTGCAAATAAATTATTGTGATTTGTCCAAATTTCATTGTCGTACATATTGAAAAAATGGCTCAGAATGTCGCTTATATCTTTTATATCATCCCTTCTCTTTTCGGGGCGGTCGTCCCAGGCAATTATTTTTAATAAAACAATTCCGGGTAAAGTGCAAAATTTAAACTGATGCGTTTCTCCTAATTCCAGTTGTGGCAGCCCTTCTTCATAAACTTCTGTAAAACCTTGCAGACTGATATTTGTTAAACCCAGGCCATTCATACTTACGATGCCATTGCCATCTTCAACTTCAATTGCCCCGAATGGCAACAGGTCGACTTCTGTTTTATCTTTCCAGATTAATACAAAAGAATTTCCTTTATAAGGATGAAACCCTTCATGCTGTATTAAATATTCCTTCAACGCTTCATACGTTCCTTTGTCATTTATCAAGACGGCAAAATCAATATCACCCGTTGTGCGTCTTGGATCAATGTTATTGATGGCACTCATCCATACATCCCTCGCTACTGCACCAACCAAATAGAAGTCGATGTCAAATTTTTGAAAACCTCGTTCTAATGCGGAAAGCATCTCGGTTATTTCAGGCTGTTGCCTAAGTTGCTTATAATTTATTTTGTAGGAATTCATCGTAAATTTTTTGTGCTGTTTCAGTATTCCGTCGGTCATAAGTGGTTATTAAATCCGCATACACCAATAAAGGTGGAACTAGGTTTTCATTTGCATTTTCCTGTCTCCAAAATTTTTTGAAAACTTTTATATTTCCTTTTTCATCTGGAATGAGACGGTAATTTTTAATCAGCTCATTTCTTGTTTCTGTAGTGTATAGGGTCAATTCTGCGGGACGCAGGTAATTGGTCAGCAAATCTCCTGCTGGTTCGCCGCCCCAATATGTTTTGCCAATATGGATAGGCAAGTTTTTCCAGTCATTAAAATCTTCTTGTTTCAGAAAATGGAAAGTGCTTATTTGTAATGCAGGCTTTAATCTTTCTACATAAGCGGTTACCCATTTATCTAATAATTCCTTTTTATTGATGAGTTTATATTTGTCCTTATTTAGTTTGATGAGAAAACCCATTTCTTTGAGCCCGTTAATCACATAGTTAATATTTCCTAAACCCACTTGGGTAATGTTGGCTATCTCACGATAAGGAAGATTAATGTCGTTTTCATGCAATAGAAAATGGAAAAGAACTTTAAGTCCGGTTTTTGTAAAAGCCCTATTGGCGTTTCTTTTTATATGGGGAAGCGGTTTTTGTGTGTCCATCCAGATCAATAAACCTTTTTGCTTCAGCCAGATATTTCCATTAGTTTCCAGGTATGCGATTTCGTTTAGCCTTAATTCCTCTTTTATTTTTGGGAAAATTCGATTAGCCACTATCATGAGTGGAGTAAAACGCTTTGCCTGTTCAATAATTTTTGGTAATTGGTGATCTCTTAATTCCTGCTTGATCTCTGTGTTGAATTTAACAGGAAGGTGATCAATGATCAATTCAAGCTTTCCGTCTAATTCTCTTTCTCCATGATTATCCCAATTGCCGGGGATTCCGGCATTTTTTTTAAGATTCTCAAGTGCTATGTCTACTATTTCATCTTCTGTCATGTTCATTAAAGTTTTATGTGCACGAAACGTGAACTAATCATATTCGTGAACAAACTTAAATAAAATAAGTTGAATATTTATTTAAAAACTCTTTCACTCTAATTTTCAGGATTTAGGGCGCAAGGATTAATATATCGATCAT
>JBDTJV010000230.1:0-2928 GCA_039935675.1 Ginsengibacter sp.
AAATTATCACATTCTCGACTCAATCATATCCTCTAAAGTTTTCTTTTCCAATACTTTCAAGGTCGCATCTCTTGCTATTAACATCATCTTTCTCATGCCACAAGTTTCTTCATCACAGTCAATGCATTTTTCATAAAAATTCAAGCTCACGCAAGGCAATAATGCAATGGGTCCGTTAATGACACGGATTACTTTTGCAAGATTTAGATTTTTAGGAGAAACTTTTAAAATATAACCGCCGCCTTTCCCTTTTTTGCTTTCCAGGAGGTCAGCTTTTTTAAGATCATTTAGAATATGTTCCAAAAATTTTAAAGGAATTTTTTGCTGAACAGAAATCGTAGAGATCCTAACAGGTGCTTTACCATAGTTTTCAGCAAGATGAACGAGTGCCCGAAAAGCGTATTGAGTTTTTTTTGAAAGCATACTTTTTGCAATTATTTGGATGGTGAGCAAATAAATTATTGCGATTTAGCAAAATTATAAAATAAAATCCTACTAAATTTGTATGATATTCATATATTCGCAAAATCTTTTACAATAAAATATAATAAAATGAGTTTACAATTAGGGGATACGGCTCCCGATTTCACTGCCGAAACTACAGAAGGCAGGATCAATTTTTATGAATTCCTGGGCGATAAATGGGGTGTTATTTTTTCTCATCCTGCTGATTACACACCGGTATGTACTACCGAATTAGGCAGAACCGCTGCATTACAAAAAGAATTTGACAAACGAGGCGTAAAGATCATTGCAGTAAGTGTTGACCCATTAGATAAACACCATGGATGGAAAAAAGATATTAACGAGACACAGAATGTGAATGTGGAATTTCCGATCATTGCAGATGAAGATAAAACAGTGGCCAATCTTTATGGAATGATTCATCCAAATGCTTCTACTACCGCAACTGTTCGTTCTTTATTTATCATTGGGCCGGATAAAAAAGTAAAATTGATGCTTACTTATCCTGCCTCAACCGGCAGAAACTTCACTGAAGTTTTGCGTGTGATTGATTCTCTTCAACTTACTTCCAAACACAGTGTTTCTACCCCGGTAGATTGGAAATACGAAGAAGATGTGATTATTCCAGCGGCTCTTAGTATTGAAGATGCCAACAAGAAATTTCCAAAAGGAATCAGGGAGGTGAATTCATATCTGCGCTATACTCCACAGCCAGAATTGTCATAATATTAAGAGGGCATTATTTGATTTTTGCACAAATAATGCCCTCTATTTTTTTGCAACATATAGATTGTTCTATTAATTGATTTTAAAGATAAGAATCAGA
Source organism: Ginsengibacter sp. (assembly GCA_039935675.1). Taxonomy (GTDB): domain Bacteria; phylum Bacteroidota; class Bacteroidia; order Chitinophagales; family Chitinophagaceae; genus Ginsengibacter. The sequence continues at coordinate 1,292 of JBDTJV010000230.1, forward strand.
TAGAATGGTTAATATTCGCAGTAAAAGAACAAATAGTGCGGATTAGTATTTTCTATTATTTTTAAAGTTGGATTGCAAAAAGCGTCTGATAAAAAGTAAATTTTTATCCCCTGTTTTTCTTCAACTGCTGCAAAAGCGCTTTCATATCTTTGGGTAAAGGTGCTTCAATCAAAAAATCTTTTTGATGAATATCTTTAAAATGTAAACTGGCAGAATGTAATGCCAGCCTGTTTATAATGGGCCTTTCTTCCAGGTCGTGCTGACTTAGTTTATATTTCTTTTTAAATGAAGAAAGTAAAATTGGTTTTCCATCTCCATATAATTCATCGCAAATAATCGGGTGGCCGATTGATTTAGTGTGTACTCTTATCTGGTGAGTTCGACCACTTTGTATTTCAAACTGAACTAAAGAATAAATCCCGTAATCCTCCAATACTTCATAATTCGTGAGAGAAGCTTTTCCTTTTTTACTGATCGTCATCATTCCTTTTTTCACAGGATGTTCTCCTATCGGTTCATTGATGGAACCGGTTTTTTCAGGCATGCTTCCACGCACAATTCCCAAATATTTCTTCTGAATATTTCTCTGCTCAAATAATTGAGAAAGATATTTATGCGTCGTCTCGTTTTTTGCAAAAAGAATTAGTCCGCTGGTATCTCGATCAAGCCGGTGAACAATAAATATTTTGCCGTATTGCTGATTTAAACTTTTGTACAATGATAATTGTGTATCATCATGCCGGTCTGGTATGGTAAGCATTCCAGGCTCTTTATTGATGGCTAAGAAATCATCGTTCTCAAAAATGACAGAAAATCCTTTCACAAATATTTATTTTAATCCGGGTTATTATTCAATTGTTTAGCAGTTTTATTATGGCCGGCGCCACTGATATTTTTCTGTTTATTCATGTATTTTAATAACCGGATTTCCTTTTCGCTGAGGTATCGCCATTTACCACGTTCTACATTTTTCTTGGTAAGAGTAGCATACATTACTCGATCCAATCCTTTTACATCATATCCCAAATGTTCAAAGATGCGCCTGACGATCCTGTTGCGCCCGCTGTGTAATTCAATTCCAATTACCGTTTTATCTTTTGAATCCGCATATGCCAAAGCATCCGCAAAAATTTCGCCATCTTCCAGTTTTATCCCATTCAATATTTTTTCAAAATCGGATTTGGTTAAAGGCTTATCTAATTTTACTTCATATACTTTTTTAATATTAAAACTCGGATGTGTTAATGTTTGCGTAAGGTCTCCATCATTTGTTAGAAGTAATACGCCAGAAGTATTTCTGTCTAATCTACCTACAGGATAGATCCTTTGATCAGTCGCATTTTTAGTCAGTTGCAAAACCGTTTTCCGGTTTTGGGGATCATCGGTAGTCGTGATATAATCTTTTGGCTTGTTCAGTAAAATATATACCAGATTTTTAGTAACGAATAATTTTTTCCCATTATAAAAAACATCGTCCTTTTCATTCACTTTAAATGCCGGTTCCGTAATCACATTCTTATTTACAGTTACTTTTCCGGCAGCAATTAATGCCACAGCATCTCTGCGCGAAGTAACGCCGCAATGCGCAATAAACTTATTTAGCGGCATTTCAGAAAAAGAAGAATTCTTTTTTTCAG
>JBDTJV010000231.1:0-4725 GCA_039935675.1 Ginsengibacter sp.
TAATTTTTATTTTCAAAAAAAATTCTTCTGTAAATTCGTGTAGATGGAAACAACGCTCGATATCCCAAAATATAGCATGAATGAAGAGGAAGAAAAACTTCTTGCTGAGATCAATAGCGTTATCACCGTTTTGCACGAATCTCCACTAAAAATCGGTGCTAAAACCGGAACAAGCGGAAAAATATTTGGTAGCGTAACTGCTGTTCAGATAGCCAGAGCTATACGCGAACAAAAAGGCTATGAAATAGATCGTCGCAGAATTACCATTACTGATGAGGTAAAAGAGCTGGGAAGTTACAAAGCAAAAATAGATTTCGGAAAAGGACACGAAACTGAAGTTGATTTTGATGTAGTAGCTGAGTAAATCACAAAAAATTATTTTTGAAACCCTGCGATTCGGCGGGGTTTTTTATTTTAATACATCTCAGATAGTTTTTTGCAATAGCACTCTTTTTTTTATAAATAATTTTTTGTCTTAATAAAACAGGCAACCTCTTAAAGTCAGTTTAATTTTTATTTTCAAAAAAAATTCTTCTGTAAATTCGTGTAGATGGAAACAACGCTCGATATCCCAAAATATAGCATGAATGAAGAGGAAGAAAAAAAAGAAATTCTTCGTAAATACCGCGCTTTACTGAGAGCTTTAAAACCCAAATTAAAACCCGGAAGCAAAGAACAGATAAGGGTCGCATTCGAAATGGCTGCTGAAGCTCATAAAACGATGCGGCGTAAAAGTGGCGAGCCCTATATTCTTCATCCGTTGGCTGTGGCCATGATCTGCGTGGAAGAAATTGGCCTGGGTGTAAGGAGTACGATCTGTGCTTTATTACATGATACTGTGGAAGATACGGACATTACTTATGATATGGTTGAACGGGAATTTGGCACTGAGATCGCCAAAATCGTGGATGGCCTGACTAAAATCTCGAACGTACTTGATGCCAATTCTTCACAACAAGCAGAGAATTTTAAGAAAATATTACTGACCCTCACTGATGACCCGCGGGTAATATTGATCAAACTGGCAGACCGGCTTCATAATATGAGAACTCTTGGAAGCATGAAGCGTGAAAAGCAATTAAAGATCGCTTCAGAAACCGTTTATGTATATGCGCCACTCGCGCACAGAATGGGTCTTTACAATATCAAAACGGAGATGGAAGACCTGGCGATGAAATACATGGAGCCTGACAGTTACCGGTATATCGCAGAAAAATTGGCTGATACAAAAAGAGAACGCACGCGATATATCAATGATTTTATCAGGCCAATCAAAGAAAAACTTTCGCAGCAAAAGTTTGATTTTGAGATATACGGTCGGCCCAAGAGCATCCATTCCATCTGGAATAAAATGAAAAAGAAAGGGGTTTCTTTTGATGAAGTGTATGATCTTTTTGCAATCAGGATCATTTTAAATTCGCCGCCTGAAAGAGAAAAAGAAGACTGTTGGAAAGTTTACAGCCTGGTAACAGATGAGTATAATCCTTCTACAGAGCGCCTCCGCGATTGGTTGAGTAATCCAAAAAATAATGGATATGAAGCATTGCACACTACCGTAATGGGTCCGCATGGAAAATGGGTAGAAGTGCAGATCCGCACCAAAAGAATGAATGATATTGCAGAAAAAGGGTTGGCCGCTCATTGGAAATACAAAGAAGGAACCTCTGTAGAAAATCGTTTTGACAAATGGTTTCAACAAATACGTGATATGCTGGCCGCGCAGGATACCAATTCCGTAGATTTTTTACAAGATTTTAAAGTGTCATTTTTAGCAGAAGAAATTTATGTTTATTCCCCAAAAGGTGACATCAAAATGTTGCCCAGCGGTGCTTCTGCATTAGATTTCGCTTTTGCAGTTCACACGGCTATAGGTGAAAAATGCATCGGGGCAAAAGTGAATCATAAGTTGGTACCGATAGGTCATAAATTGCGCAGTGGCGACCAGGTAGAGATCATTACTTCTACCAAACAGAAACCAAAAAGTGAATGGCTAAAACTGGTGGTAACGAGTAAAGCGCGTGCCAAAATAAAAGATTCATTAAAGGAAGAAAAAAGATCAATAGCAGAAGAAGGAAAATTGATTTTGCAAAAGAAGTTCGAATCAATGGGCGTTCCATTTAGCCAGGCAAACCAGGAAGAGCTCATAGAATATTATAAAATGAATTCGCCACTTGATCTCCTTTATGATATCGCTGTAAAAAAAATTGACCTTTCAGAATTAAAGGATTTCCAGGTTTTAGGCGATAAGATTCAATCTCCAAAATATGTAAAACCCGTTGTAGAAGAAAGACCTGAAACCATTGCCAAAAAAGAAAAAAAGGATAATGAGCTCATCATTTTTGGCGAAAGCAGCGATAGGATAATGTACACATTGGCCAACTGTTGCAAACCAATTCCCGGAGATGATGTTTTTGGCTTCATTACACAGGGCGAAGGTTTAAAAATCCATAGAACAAGTTGCCCTAATGCAGCCCGCCTTTTATCCAATTATGGACACAGGGTTGTAAAAACAAAATGGGTTAAGAACAAAGAAATATCCTTTCTTACAGGAATAAAAATCGTTGGTCTTGACGATGTCGGCGTTATTAATAAAATTACCAATCTCATCAGCGGCACTTTAAAAATAAATATTAATGCGCTAACAATTGAAGCGAAAGATGGCTTGTTTGAAGGAAACGTAAAAGTCTATGTACATGATAAAGATGAACTGGAAGAGCTGGTTAAAAATTTGAACGAATTACCTGGCATTGAAAGTGTGGAAAGGTACGATGCGGAATAGGCTGGAATATTCATCGTTTTTAATAAAATAACAATCGTCTTTATTTCTTCATTCACTGCATATTTAAGAAACAAAATCCCGTTTATTTCTTTGTTTACTATAAAGAAGGGAAATACAAAATAAGCTGCTGGATTTTGGATTTAAATTACTCAATGGTCGTTATATTTTATCCCAAACAATTGCAGTTTCAAGATCATTATTTCCATGTAAATCAAAAACAATTTTTGCGCCAATAGCTGAAGCTAAATCTTTTGCAATCTGTAATCCGAGGCCGCTACTTTTACTATTGACAGATTTATTTTGAAAAACTGTATTGAGATTTTCCAGGTTTGTATTTTCGATTGTATTATTAATACTTATACGATTGGCTTCCCTGGATGTTATTGAAATTTTCGTTCCATCACTGCTATATTTTACTGCATTTTGCAGAAGGTTCCTGATAATAATTTCCAGGAAATTTTCGTCCGTTTTTAAAGTAAAACTTTTAGGAATTTCATTTTGGATAAGAATATTTTTGCTGTCAGCGTGGTCTTTCAAGAGCGACGATTCTTTTTCTACAACATCTGCAATCAAAACATTTCTGAATTCAGGTTTAAAATGTTGCATCTGGCTCTTGCTCCACAATAACAGATCTTCCATTGTTTCCAAAACATTTTCTGAAGCAAGTTTTAAATTTTCTTCGTGATGTTTTTTTGAATCTTCATTTAACAATTCAGGCCTTTCTTTTTGTATTTTCAACATTTGTACTATGCGGCCCACTGGCGACCGCAAATCATGGCCTATTATTCCAAATAATTTTGCCTTGGTATCATTGGCAATAGCCAGCTGGTTGTTTAAATTATCAAGTTCATTGTTGCGATCATTCAACACCTTATTCAATTTTTCTTTATTTCTATAAATGAAATATAACAACAGAGAGAAAATTCCCAGGCTAATTAATCCGAGAATCATAAAAGTCCTGGTATTGGATGCCTGTTTTAGTTCGAGGGTATTTAATTTATTTTTTTGATCAAGAGAAACGATCTGGTTTTGTTTTTCATTAGTTTGATAACGCGTTTCCAGGTCCGCAAAAGTCCTGGACACCTTTTCTTTATTAACCGTATCCCGCACCTGTACATATTCCTCATAATTTTGCAATGCATCTTTTATATTCCCCATTCCTTTATAAGAAAGTGCCATGTATTTTAGGATGTTAGAATACAAGTCTTTGTTAAGCTGAACTGCCACTGGAATTGCCTGTTTCAATAAAGAAATGGCTTTTTCATAATTACCCGTCTCTTCAAAATATCGTCCTTCTATCATTTGAACCTGGAAAATAAGAAAAGGTGATTTTATAGCCGTAGCGAGTGAGTCTCCTTTATTGATATAAGGAAGCGCCTTATTATATTCCTTATGATCGATATAAAAGATGCCGATGTTCAGATTAGACGAAACCAATTCTGACGAGAATTCAGGATGGTTTTTTGAGTGAGCGACAAGTTGGTCATAATAAAATAATGCCGAATCTATATTATTAGAAGTAGTAAAAGCTTCAACAAAGGAGCTTAACAATCGATTGCTCACAACCGGTGATACATTTGCAAAACGCTCACCTTTTCTTAGAGAAGCCAGGCTTTTATCTGCCATTTGTGTATTCAAATACAGCTTGGAAAGTTGATCACATTGAATAGCATAATCAAATTTTGCTTTATCATTTTGCGTGGTGTCCACTTCTTTTTCACGCAATTGGATACTTTTAATATAATAATCCTGAGCAGTGCTGTAATAAGATTTCTGCTGATAATAACTACCAAAAGCAGAATAAATATCCTGAAGTATCGCCTTATCTTTAGTAGTATCGGCAATCGTTAGCAAAATATTTTTGCAGGAATCCACTTTATCTTGTTGTTGCAACTGAAAGTTGATACTCATTAATGCTTCCGAGGCTCCAGCAATTAATTTAGTAT
>JBDTJV010000232.1:0-3936 GCA_039935675.1 Ginsengibacter sp.
TATTTATGAAAAATGTCAATCAATTGGAATTGATGTTTTCAGGAAATATATTCCTGTAGCACCGGCTGCACATTATAGCTGCGGCGGAATAAAAGTAGATGAATGGGGAAGAAGCTCTATTAAAAATCTGTACGCGTGTGGAGAATGCGCCAGTACTGGCTTACATGGCGCCAACAGGCTGGCAAGTAATTCACTTTTAGAAGCGATGGTTTTTGCGCATCGTTGTTATTTAGATTCGGTGGATAAAATTAATTCTGTAGAATTTAGTGAAGCCATTCCCGATTGGAATGCAAGAGGAACAAACGCTCCAAAAGAAATGATCTTAATTACGCAAAGCCTGAAAGAATTACAATTATTAATGACTGATTATGTGGGAATTGTTAGAACAAATGTAAGGCTTGAAAGAGCAATGAAAAGATTGGATTTGCTTCATTTGGAAACCGAAGAATTTTATAAAACTGCTTCCATTTCTCCACAGCTTTGTGAGCTAAGAAACCTGATAACTGTAGGATATTTGATTGTTAAGAGCGCCCAGTTCAGGCATGAAAGCAGGGGTTTACATTTTAATACAGATTATCCGAGAAAGAGTGATTTGGTGCAGAATGTTGTGTTGTAAAAAAGAGTCTACAAATCTTTATAATTCAAGATTTTTATGCAGGTCTTCAGGATTTCTTCTGTTATCCCAGATACCAACAATTATGATGTTGTCTTCATTGACTTTATAGAACAAAGAAAAATGTTTTATAAGAGATACTCTTACATTCTTAAAATCTGTTGGTTTACCTAAATATTGTTCTGATTGAATAAGCGCCACTCTCTTGCGTATCAATTGAGACAATAATTTAGAATAATTATTCGAATTATTATGCTCAATCCAGTATTGTAGTATTTCTTTTCTTGCTTTTTCAGCAGTTCTTGTCCAGATTACCTGTTTAGCCATTTATCTTCATCTTCATTTAATTTTTCATCAGTAACTAAATCACTATTTAGAATGTCCTTTTCGCTTTGGCTTAGCATTTTTTTTTGGTCATCGGTAATTTTAAAAATGGTTTTATTAATATCAATATCCCCTATCAGACTATTTACTTTTTCTAATAAATTATGGTCCTCAATAGAAATTAACTTATCCAATAAATCATATTTTAAATTATCAACTTCCATATATTTTTACAATTATTGCCTACTAAAGATACCATTTATCTAATCAAAAAAATTACTGCTATAAATAAACTGATGCAACATTTGGTGGAAATCATTTTTCCTTCCTATCGATCTTCTCTCCAGAAACCAAAAAGAAAAAACAACTGAATAAACAAAACTGTACAGTAAACCAACAATAACTTTGAATTCTTAATTTGCCAATCATTTTATTCAACAGTTAAAACTGCATCAACTGGTTTTGCTGCTCCAAGATCTACACTTCTCTGCGAAGGCAAAGATCCTGCAAGGTTGATTTTAATTTGCCCTGGATTCAAAACACTTTTTCCATCTTCGTTTATTAGTTTCATCATATCTGGCGTAACGGTAAATTTTATTGTCTCGGACGCGCCGGGCAAAAGAGTAATTCTTTTAAATCCTTTTAAAGAATACAAAGGATCATCTGCGCCGCTTTGAAGATGGGTAAGATATAATTGCACCACTTCATCACTTTTCATTTTACCACTATTGGTAACCATTACTTCTGCATTAATGGATTCATTCCTTTTAATTTTTGCTTTAGATAATTTCAAATGACTGTAAACAAATTTTGTATAGCTCAACCCAAAACCAAATGGATATAAAGGATCACCTTTAAAATAACGATAGGTTCTGTTTTGCATGGAATAATCCTCGAATGGCGGAAGGTCAGAATCACTCTTATAAAATGTAACTGGCAATCTACCGGATGGGCTGTAATCACCAAACAAAACATCTGCAACCGCTGTTCCTGCAGCCTCTCCGCCATACCATGAATTTATAATAGCAGGAATATTTTCCTGTTCCCATGGGATTGCCAAGGCGCTTCCGGTCATCATTACAAACACAATTGGTTTACCTATTGTCTTCAAAGCTTTCAAAAATTCTGTTTGCACTGAGGGTAAATTAATACTCGTGCGGTCGCCTCCACTAAAACCTGGTTTACTTACTTTCATTTCTTCTCCTTCCAGCCGCGGAGATATGCCGCCCACATAAACGATAACATCTTCATCTTTGAGACTGTCAATCAATTTGGAAAAATCCTGGGGTTCAGTCGATACGAAATCTGTGGCTCTCGAATAAAAAATAGATGCATTGGGAATTTTGTTTTTTATTCCCGCCAAAACTGTTGTAACAACCGATGGTTGCCCGTTATAATTACCTAATTGAGTATTCGCATTATCTGCGTTGGGCCCCAATACCGCAATTCTTTTTATATTTTTATTCAAAGGCAATAAATTGTTTTCTTGTCCGGGCATTGGAGCATTGCGAAGCAAAACAATCGATTCGTTTGCCATTTTCAAAGCAAGATCTTTGTGTGGTTGACTTTCTAAATTGGAAATTGGAATTTGTGCATATTTTACCATGTTAGCGGGATCAAACATTCCTAACCTAAACCGAATAGTAAATAATCTTTTTAAAGAAACATCAATATCTTTTTCTGTCAATTTTCCATCTTTCACCGCTTGTATCAAAGTCTTGTACGTACTATTGCCGCACTCTACATCAGTTCCATGCAACACGGCATCAGTAGCGGAACTTTCTGCATTAGGAAACATTTTATGAGTTTCATAAAAATCGTCAATAGCACCACAGTCAGAAGTAACATAACCTGTGAACTTCCAGTCGTTACGCAAAATATTTACCATCAATTTATCATTACCACAACATGGCTGGCCTGCATAAGCATTGTAGGCACACATAACACCGGCCACTTTCGCATTTACCACCAATTGTCGAAATGAGGGAAGATAAGTATCCCAAAGATCATGATCACTGATGTTTACATCAAATGTATGGCGAGAAGATTCAGGGCCACTATGAATGGCAAAATGCTTGGCGCATGCTGCAGCTTTTAAATATTTTGGATCGGTTCCTTGCAAACCTTCTACAAAAGCTGTTCCTATGCTGGCAGTAAGAAAAGGATCTTCTCCATAAGTTTCCTGGCCACGTCCCCACCTGGGATCACGAAAAATATTAATATTAGGTGTCCAATATGTTAATCCTGTATATCTGCTATAATCTTTTTTGCGCAGGCTTTCGTTGTGAATCGCCCTTCCTTCATCAGAAGTAAAATCACCCATTTGTTTCATGGAAATTACATCAAAGGTTGCGGCCATTCCGATTGCCTGCGGATAAGAAGTAGTGTGATACTTTGTTCTTGCGACACCATGCAAACATTCGTTCCACCAATCGTAAGGCGGTATTCCCAAACGTGAAATTGCCGGAGTTGAATTCAGCATCTGGTTCACTTTTTCATCCAGCGTTAATCTTGAAACAAGATCATTAACTCTTTCACCAACTGATAAGTCCGGATTTTGAAAAGGATAATCATATTTCTTTTGTGCAATCACTGACAAACTAATTGATATAAAAATCAGCAGGTTTAGAATTTGTTTTATCATTGGATTTATTTTTAACTGCCTTGAATTCACTAGAGATTAATGATATTATCCTGCCACTCCTAACGGGGAGAAGTACACGAAAACCGAAATAACAATCGCAACGACAATCAGGGACAAAATTACATCCCATTTGTTCCAGCTTGCACGACTTGCTGCCTTATCTGCAGCTACGGTAGTCGCAAAAGTTAATCCTTGTATTTGTGCTTCGTCAGGTTTAGGTGTAAGCAAACTTACAATCACCATTATTGCAATTGAAAATAAGAACAACAAAATGCAGAAATAAAGGAAATTGATGGTTGCAAATGAATGAAGAATACCTGTCAAATCATTTTGGAATAATTCTGTTGTTAATTTT
>JBDTJV010000233.1:0-3259 GCA_039935675.1 Ginsengibacter sp.
TTTTTTACGTTTTTTTTACGATAAATTACTTTAAGACTGAACAGAACAAAGGATTGAAAACTTTGTGTTTCTATCCAGGTTAGCAAGGATATTTATCTAAAAAATCAGGATATTTATATTTTTTAAATGATGGCGAAAATACGATAGTATATCTACTTGCTTGTTCTTTCCTTTTTGTTCCAGCTTTTTTTAAAATCCTTTTAACATAAAGAAAAGAGCATGTATAAAACGAAAAAAACGTATTTTATTGTACATCAAAGTTTCTTTCTGAACTATAAACTGTGATTACAACCTGTATATTTGTAATTTACCTTAAATATTTTAAATTATTACAAATACAGTTTCCATATTGACCAGTCCGATCGAATATTTAAAAGGCGTGGGGCCTATGAGAGCGGATATTCTAAAAAAGGAAGCTGGCATATTTACTTTCAATGACCTTCTAAATTATTTTCCTTTCCGGCATATTGATCGTACCCAAATTACCTATATCAGGAATATTACTTCTGAAACCGACTATGTCCAGGTAAAGGGGAAAATTACTTCGGTAGAAATACTTGGGGAAAATCGCGGCCGCAGGTTGGTCGCTACCCTTGATGATGGAACAGGTGAAATGGAACTGGTATGGTTCCAGGGGATTCAGTGGATGGAAAAAAGCGTTCACATTGGCGCACCTTTTATTGTATTCGGAAAGGCCGGGTTTTTTATGAATACTCCACAGATTACCCACCCGGAAATGGAATTATTAAATGCCCAGAACCAGGCTGCCAAAAGTTTCCTGGAGCCTGTATATCCGGCTACTGAAAAATTGAAGTCAAGAGGACTTGGCGGCAGGGAATTGGGTAAACTGACTTTTGCCCTTTTGCAAATGCTTTCCGAAAAGGAAGTGCCGGAAAATATCCCTTTAATAATATTACAAAAGTTTCAGCTTGTTAAAAGATTTGATGCATTTAAAAATATTCATTTCCCGGCCAGTAAAGAAGATTACGAAAATGCAGTAAAGCGAATAAAATTTGAAGAACTTTTCATTTCCCAAATGAGAATGGGAATATTGAGATTCAAAAGAAATACATTTTCCAAAGGATTGGTATTTTCAAAAGTTGGATCTCTTTTCAATGATTTTTATTCGGGATCTCTTCCCTTTGAATTAACGGGCGCACAAAAAAGAGTATTAAAAGAAATAAGAAAGGATGTTGGAAGCGGCCGGCAAATGAATCGTCTTTTGCAAGGCGATGTGGGAAGCGGCAAAACGGTGGTAGCTCTAATGGCCATGCTAATAGCGGCCGATAATGGTTTTCAAAGTTGCCTAATGGCCCCGACTGAAATCCTGGCGTTTCAGCATTATGAAAGTTTGAAATCCATGTTGAAAGATATACCGGTGAAGGTAGGCCTTCTAACCGGATCAACATCAGCAAAGGAAAGAAAGATTATTTTGAAAGCAACGCTTGAAGGAGAAATTTCGATATTAACCGGAACGCATGCCTTAATTGAAGAGACGGTGCAATTCCAAAATCTTGGACTGGCAATTGTCGATGAGCAGCATCGTTTTGGTGTGGCGCAGCGAGCAAAATTGTGGGATAAAAATAAAATTAATCCTCATATTTTAGTAATGACAGCAACTCCGATTCCACGTACTCTTGCGCTTACAGCTTATGGAGACCTTGATTATAGTATGTTGGATGAAATGCCACCAGGCAGAATTCCAATCACCACCGTTCATCGCCTGCAATATGCACGGCCGCAAGTAATGAATTTTGTTAAAACAGAAATTGAACGTGGAAGGCAGGCATATATTATTTATCCGTTGATCGAGGAATCCGCGAAACTGGATTTTGAAGACCTGATGCGTGGATATGAAGAAGTAAAAGCTTATTTTCCGGAACCAAAGTTTTATATCAGCATGGTTCATGGCCGGCAAAAACCTGCACAAAAGCAAGCAAATATGAACCGGTTTGTAAAAGGGGACACACATATAATGGTCGCCACGACAGTGATAGAAGTGGGAGTGAATGTGCCCAATGCAAGCGTGATGGTAATAGAAAGTGCTGAAAAATTTGGGCTTCCTCAATTGCACCAATTACGTGGAAGAGTAGGGCGGGGAAGTGAAAAAAGCTATTGTATTCTTTCTACAAAAGTGAAACTGTCTTCTGAGGCAAAGCAGAGATTGAAAATAATGTGTGAAACCAATGATGGTTTTAAAATAGCAGAAAAAGACCTTGATATACGTGGCCCGGGCGATGTAGAAGGAACAAAACAAAGTGGGCTGCTTAATTTTAAATTGGCAAATATTGTGGCAGATAGAAAGATCCTCGAAGCAGCAAGGATAGCAGCCGATAATATTATCGCAGCGGATCCGGGATTGGTATCAACTGAAAATTATTGCCTGAAAAATTATTTTGAACAGACAAAAAATAAAACTGCCTGGAGTAAAATTTCGTAGTTAATTTATTTAATTTTAGTATGTTAATATCCTACTAAAACTAAAATGTGAAAGTATATTTACAATCGGTTATTTAATTGTTTCGTAAATTTATTTTTGGAATTATACTTACTTTTTGGCCATTTCTTTTTATATTTATTGTCACACAAATTCTTTTACTTGAAACGAGCAAATCAAAAAATTTTCAGGGTTTTCTTCCTGCTTGCAACTTTAATTGTGGGCCAAAAATTATTTGCCCAGGTGCAGTTTGTTGAAAACAAAGGCCAGTGGGGACCCGATGTACAATTCATGAGCAATGCGGGTAGTGGCTCTTTTTATCTTACTAAAAAAGGATTTTCAATTACGCAGTTCAATCCAGAGGATGTTGAAAATATTAAAGTAAGAAGGCATGAACCGACGCTGAAAGGTAGTACAGCAAACCGGGATGCGAAGGATACATTGAGAAGTGATTCCTATTCTGTAGAATTTTTGAATGCTGCCACTCCAGAGATCATTCCTGACAAAGCAGTTCCTTCAGTCAATAATTATTTTATAGGAAATGACCCCAGTAAGTGGGCGTCCAATTGTAAGATTTACCTTGGAGTAACTTACAAAAATATTTATCCGAACATAGATCTTCGTTATTACACCGATGGCGCCGGCCATTTAAAATATGATTTTATCATTAATCCAGGCGCAAAGATTGAGAATAAAGCGATGAAATACCGCGGAGCTAAAAGCCTTACCATAAAAGACAAGGAATTGCATGTTGCCACCAGGCTTGGGGTCAATAGAGAATTAAGGCCTTATACCTACCAGGTAATCAATAACCAAAAGCAG
>JBDTJV010000234.1:0-4821 GCA_039935675.1 Ginsengibacter sp.
GATGGGATGATTGAAAAAGGAGAAAAGAAAGAGATTGCGCTGATGCAAACCATTCAAAAATATATTGTAGAAAGCAAATCAGTATTATTTGAAGGAGACGGATACAGCGAAGCATGGGCAAAAGAAGCCGAAAAAAGAGGTTTACCTAACATCAAAACCACGCCAACGGCTCTTGACGCTTTTGTAACTCCAAAATCTAAAAAAGTATTTGAACGCTTTGGCATTTACACTAAAAAAGAGCTGGAAGCCCGTCACGAGATCCTATTGGAAAATTATACCAAAAAGATCCAGATAGAGGCGAGAGTTATCGGTGACATGGCTTCTACTTATATCTTGCCGGCTGCCATTAAATATCAAAATATTTTGATCGAGAATATCAGAGGCCTAAAGGAAATCGGACTTGACGAAAGCAATTATGATTCTCAAATCCAGATCTCCAAAAAGATATCTGAGCATATTAACGTGATCAATAAAAAAGTGAAAGCGATGATTGAGGCAAGAAAAGTGGCGAATGAAGAGCATGATACCCGCGAAAAAGCGATCATGTATTGTGATGAGGTAAAAAAACATTTCGATGAGATCCGCTACCACACTGACAAACTGGAGCTTTTGGTAGATGATGAATATTGGGAATTGCCGAAATACCGCGAATTATTATTTCTTCGTTAATCATAAAATGTAGTAAACAAACATTTAAAGCATTTTTTCATTTTATCGGAAAAATAGTCGTTTTAAATATTTTAACAGGCCAGGGTTTAAACCCTGGCCTTTATTTTTCATCTATCATGAAAATAAATGAAAATGAAAAATATGAAAAAAGTCTTTTTATTCGTAACCGCTGCTCTCCTTTTTGCAGCTACCAGCAACGCACAGGTACAAAGAAATAGTTCTAATTCCCAAAGAGTTCAATCCGATTCGAGCCGCCATGCCAGGGGCGAAAAAATGATGAATGAGTTGAATCTTTCCCAGGATCAAAAAACACAAATTAAATCGCTTCACCAGGAAAATAAACAGCAAAGAGATGCGATAATGAACGATGCGAGCCTTACGCAGGATCAGAAAAAACAAAAAATGAAAGAATTGCGCCAATCTCAATCAGATAAAATGAATACGATCCTCACTCCTGACCAACAGGCCAAAAGGAAACAAATGATGGCTGAAAGAAAGCAAAACCACCAGATGAACAGTAATAAATTTCATAGAAAACCAAAAGCAGACAGTACCGTTCAATAAAGATAATTCCCTTTGAAATCGCAGCGGCCGTTGAAAGACGGTCGCTTTTTTATTTTCTTCGTTTGTGAAAATCATTAGACATCTGTTGGTTAAATTATTCCACTTTGAAACAATATAATTTAGCAATATCAGAGGGGGATAAAATATATCCTGGCCTCCATGTTTGATAATAATCAATGTGTTGCGATGTTTCAGAAATGGTAAATTGGAAACTGGCTCTTTCACATTTATTAGAATGATTTCGACTATTACTTAACCCATTTCCAATACCCAAAGCAAAAACACCGGTATCTTTAAACAATTATGCCAATGACATATTACTAATTATCTCTGTTATTTCTGCATTTAAGAACGTAGTGTACCATGCATTTCCCAAAGCAGCGTGATAAAGCTCGTGATAAAATAGTTATTTCAATTCTTTATTAATAAACTTTAAAATAATACACATGCCTTTTACCATTATCATCAAGAGTTAAATCAGGCCTCCATTTATTTAATAAATAAAAGTGTTGATCAGTTTCGGAAAAATTAATAGCGAAACTTGCTTTGGTGCATTTATCATTTGTTCTATAAACATTTGCTGCGTCACCAATTGTTATTACATATCTGCCCGTATCTTTAGGGATAGCAGAAATTAAAAACATATAATGGCTATTCTGTTCTGAAAATGAAACCTCTTCTTCGCTCGCCTCATCTATTGATCCTACTTTCGAACCTTTTAGAATTGACAAGCTAAAGTCCTTAATAGCTCCTGGTGTTTCTTTGCCAGAAAATTTTAAAATAGTAATAACATTTCCAAGATTAGAGGTATTGCTATAATCTATTGTTCTACCTGATTGTAAATCTCTTATCATTGACGAAGCATCAACTTTTAGAAACAATGTGTCACCTACATGTATGCTATCTTTATCAGGAAACAATGTTTCTCCAATTTGAAAATTATAAACTGTATTAGCACATCCCAATCCTCCTTTCTTACAAGTACTAAAAGTTGTAGCGATTGCAATAAGCAACAAGATAGCTATAGTATAAATTTTAGTAGCCATACTGAGAAAATAAATAAATTACTTGAGTTGATTGGTTGTTACCATTCTGTTGCAGCAAGTTTGACCTATAACTTCCAAGAGTGGTAATGTTTGATGAAAATGCATTAAAAAATTGTTGGTTAGTATATCCCGAAACATTATCATCAACAGGCCCTCCGGTTGCCTTTTGCTCATTTCTTGTATCAAACATATCATAAAATAAACCAGTTGGTATCCAATGAAAAGGATCCCCAGTCCTGTAAGGACTAAAGTTTTCCAACAAATTCAAATGGCTACTTAATCCGTTTACAGGGGAATTATTTAAGTATGCAATACTTTGGTCATCCTGTTCACTGGAAGTAGTTGGATATCTTTTATCGGCGAGATAATGTCCAATATGGTATGCCCAACTTTCACCAAGGGCAATAATTGGCCCATAAGAATCGGTGCCTCTGCCATAAGGAGAATAACCAATGTCTGAAATAAAAGTATTTACTATTTCGTAAACTTCGGCATTTACAAATGGAGCATACCAACCGTTACCAAGTGCAGCGTAGTGTGCCGAATGTGTTAGTTCATGATAAGTCGTTTCCTTTATTCGGTCAGACAGAAGCCGGGTAATATCCCTGGTTCCATTGACGTTTTCGTAGCGGTAACCGATTATCATATCTATCTGCCCCTTTACAATCGCAATAATATTGGGAACTATAGATGCGATATTTGAAATCCGAAATAAAACATATTGATTAGCAAGATCAAATACGGCCCTTTTAGCAAACATAGGGGTTGCACCGCCACTTCCCGCAAGGCCGGATTTTGAAATAAAAATTTTTAGGCCTTGAGATGGCTGCCCTATGTGCTCGGAAGAAGCGAAATCCCGATACTCTTGTACACCATTATGCACAGTAGCGGCGGTCCAATAAATATTTTCCTTTGCACTGTAATCAGGAGATTGTCCAAAAATTTTAATTATATTACTTTTATCTCCATTAAAAATACCAAGTGTATTTTTGACTGGAAAAAACATTTGCCAAAACCATATCCCTCTTACATTTCTTATCTGTGCATCATCATTCTTAAATTTTACATTTACCCTAACCTTATGCTTGAATTTTTTGGTAAAAGCAAAATGTCCGTTGTTATCGGTATAAGTTCTTTCTATTTTAAACCATCTTCTTGCTACCATTCTTGCTTTTCGAACAGGCACATTACTATTTGAATTAGTATCAAATACAAAAATATTTCCTGCCGGTATTGCAGCATCAGTGGCGGCCGGAGGCGGGTCTAACGGAGGAGGATATACCACGCATTTGCTGCCATCCCAATATTCATCATCAGAACAACCATTGGGCATACATCTCTTTTGAGTATAATCCCAATGATACCCTATTCCACAATCAAGGACATTTGGCCTTACGGTTCCATTTGCCATCATTGTACCATAAGAAAGGCTGTCCTGGATATGTGCTAACCGCTCAGCTTCTGTTTCAACGGCGGTATATTGGTCCGAAGGTATATGGATTTGTGCGAGCGTTTCGTGTTGTATGGCAGCAGGAAATATAAAATTAGAAGGTACCACAGCATATTGCCATGTAATTTGCTCAGCCGGTATAGAAGGATCCTGGTAATAGTCTCCTTCATAACTTACATCGTAATCTACAGGAGTATCAAAAATTTCCAGCCCTTGAGCATCCATTACAGAATCCAAAACCGCAAGCTGGTCAACACCGGATGGGAGAAAACGTACATATAAATTGGTAACAACCGCTTTGCTGCTGCTTAAATCCAGATCTGCATAAGCTTGCTTCATATTAGGAATCAGGTAAGGATTCGTAAGTTTTATTCCTAATGTGGTAGGCCTTTCGATAGAGTCGTCATCGTGGGGAATGTAAGGCGCAGATACCAAATGAAATCCTCCTCCTGAAGCAAAAGGGCTTACCTCTTGTTTGGAAAGAGAGCTGTTAGCATCTGTTGATGGCCTCAATTCCATTTTTTGACAAGCAATAAAAATGAAACAAATAAAGAAAAAAGCGGAAATGTAAAATAGAAGTTTTCTCATGAGGGGGGCTTTAGTTTTGATGACTTTATAATGACAAAAATAATTCTATTTTCTACAAATCCAAAAATTTCGTAAAAAATATTTAAACCTAAAAAGTCGATTTAACTAATGGCTATAAAGCTAAAATTGAAAATTGTATCTTTGCTGATTATTTTTAAAAATGAGTACTAAAGGAAAAGTTTTAATGGCAATGAGCGGCGGAATAGACAGTACTGTTGCTGCTTTGATGCTTCATAATGAAGGTTATGAAGTCGTTGGAATTACTATGAAAACCTGGGATTATGCCACCAGCGGCGGAAAAAGTAATAAAGAAACCGGCTGTTGCAATATTGATAGTTTTAACGACGCCCGGATGGCTGCTGTTCAGCATGGTTTTCCCCATTTCATTTTAGATATCCGTGAAGAATTCGGAGATTTCGTTATCGAAAATTTTGTAGAAGAATACATTGCCGGCCGCACGCCAAATCCGTGTGTTTTGTGTAATACTCATATTAAATGGCGCGC
>JBDTJV010000235.1:0-13092 GCA_039935675.1 Ginsengibacter sp.
TTTGTTTTCCAAAACATCCTGACTTTTCATTTTATTACCCAAAATGAAAATCCTGTATAAAAGTTTATTTACTGCCTCGTTGGATTTAGAACTGCCTCACATTAACTTTTTTGCTTCATAGTTTATCGCTTCTAAAACAATTGTATGCAATGAAGCATTGGTATTATTAATGAGGTAATCTACAATATGCTTATTAAGATCCATGCCGGAGGCCTGTTGAGGAAGAGTTGATGCGAGCTGGTTAATGATATAAATATTTTGTTCTTTCAGGTTATTGATAGCCCGCCATACTTCTGTGGAAACATATATTTGCTGGCTGATATTATAATCATATTCCTGTCGGATGGAATCGATTAAAGTTGCCTGCATTTGCCTGCAGGTAATTCCAGGATTGTTATTTCGCGACAACAAATTTTGCAAAGCAATCCTTTCGGCAAGAAGCGTTATCCTCTCATAGGCCTGGAGCCTTAATCTTAATGTTTCAGGTTCATAATTTTTCTTTTCGCTCACCTCCCTTTTCAGCGATGTTAACTCAGTTAAAACCCATACAACCGTCAATAACAAAACCAAAAGAAGAATAAGCAGGACCGTTTCAAATGTTGACATGGCATTAATTTAAGAGCAAAAATAATCATTAGCCACCATGATTTATAGCTGATCTTTTCAATAATAACAAGGCATTATTATTTACTTTTCCCAAATCATCAATTTCCATTTCTTAAAAGTAATTTTGCGAAATTAATTTAGATAGTATATTTTATTTCATTCAACAGTTTTAATTTTTAATTTATGAAAATTGCTTTATTAGGATATGGGAAAATGGGTCATGTAATCGAAGAGATCGCATTGAAAAGAGGCCACAAAATAGTGCTTAAAATTAATGACGAAAACCTGGAAGATCTTACCAAAGACAATATCAAAAAAGCAGAGGTTGCCATTGAATTTTCCAATCCTGAAAGTGCAGTGAGCAATATTTTATTTTGTTTAAATGAAAACATTCCGGTCGTGTGTGGTACAACTGGCTGGCTTAGTGAATTAAAAAAAATTGAAGATGAATGCTATAAAATGAATGGCAGTTTTTTGTATGCCAGCAATTTCAGTATAGGTGTTAATATTTTTTTTGAGATCAATAAAAAATTGGCAGCCCTTATGAAACCTCATTCTTCCTATAACGTGAGTATGGAAGAAATTCATCACACGCAAAAAAAAGACGCGCCCAGCGGTACAGCCATCACATTAGCTGAGCAAATTACGAGTACAGGAAAAAAAACTAAATGGATCAACAGCGCTGCTGAAAACGAAAAAGACCTTTCAATAATCAGCAAAAGAATTGATGAAGTGCCTGGAACGCATTCCGTAAAATATTTTTCACCGGTAGACGATATTGAGATTATTCATACGGCGCATAACAGGAAGGGATTTGCAGAAGGAGCTGTTTTGGCCGCTGAATTTATCGTGGATAAAAAAGGAATATTTACTATGAAAGACGTCCTGCATTTTTAATTGAAAATAGAAATACTTTTTATTTCCTTATTTACTGCGTCATTCACTTATTTTAAAAGAAAAAAGCTTCCAAATAAATGGAAGCTTTTTTCTAATGAGAAATATCACCATTAAAAATTGTAAGCAAAACGAAGGTTCAATGATCCTGTAGTATAACCGTTCTTACTTGATGCCAGGTATTTGAGCGCAATATCAAAATTGGGGCTTACATAGTACCCGATACTTGGTGCATAAGCAAAAGCGCCACCGCCTCCTGAAGATGTTGAAAATGCATACCCCAATTGAGCATGTCCGTACAATTTATCACCCAACCCAAATTTAACCCCTCCCAAAAGAGGAATTATTCCGAAGCTACCGGAAATCCCCTTATAAGTGTAACCTTCATATCCTACACTTGCAGTGATTTTCGTACTGGCAGCAACGGGAAAATCATCCTGGAGGTCTACGCCATAAGCAAATGATACACCACTCGTTGTCGGTAATCCAACATTTGCTGCGATGCTAAAATTTGCAGGCTTTTTATCCTGGGCACTTGCCGCCATCGCTGTAAATACAACGACAGAGAAAACTACAATTAATTTTTTCATTTTTTCAAATTTTGATTTTTAAAATATTTTAAATTCTTAATGCACAAAGATCAAAAAAATATTGTATCCATCAATTATGAAAAACCCCGTTTTTTAGTTTTCACTCCGTAAATTATAGAAATTAATCTTCCAGGTTTTTGATCATATCCGTGGTTAAAGCTGAAAGGTCAAATGCAGGTTTCCATCCCCAATCTTTTCTTGCCACATTATCATCTATACTTTGGGGCCAGCTGTTGGCAATCTCCTGTCGGTAATCAGGTTCGTACGAGATAGTAAAACCAGGAATATGTTTTTTGATTTCTGCTGCAATTTCTTTAGGTGAAAAACTAACACCTGAAATATTATAAGAAGTCCGCACTTTGATTTTGCTTTCTTCGGATTCCATCAGCTCAATAGTCGCTCTTATCGCATCCGGCATATACATCATGGGCAAGTAAGTATCTTCTTTTAAAAAGCAAGTATAATTTTTAGTCTCGATTGCCTCATGAAATATCTCAACTGCGTAATCTGTTGTGCCGCCACCAGGCTCACTCTTATAACTGATAAGTCCCGGATAACGAAGGCTCCGCACATCCACTTTATACCGATGGTTAAAATAATTACACCAAAATTCGCCGGCATATTTGCTGATGCCGTAAACAGTTATCGGTTCAATCACCGTTTGTTGAGGACAATTTATTCTTGGGGAAGTGGGACCGAAAACAGCAATGCTGCTTGGCCAATATACTTTATGAACATTTTCGTCTTTGGCAATTTCCAATACATTTAAAAGACTGGTAGTATTAAGGCTCCAGGCCAGGTGCGGGTTTTTTTCACCAGTGGCTGATAGAATGGCTGCCAATAAATATATTTGGGTAATATTCTGCCGGATTACCTGCACATGGAGCATTTCTTTGTTCATCACATCCAGGCTCACATAAGGACCCGTTCCTTTTAGCAATTCATTTTCTGCGCGCAAATCAGAAGCGATCACATTAGCTCCTCCGTATAATTTTCGAAGTTCCAGGGTAAGTTCTACTCCAATTTGACCGCAGGCGCCGATCACTAAAATTTTTTCCTTGATCATATTTTTTTTCGATTAATGCGCAAAGTAAATTCAAAATCTGAAAAGTCCCCTATAAATGCATTGGTGTCATTTTTGATATAGGGAGTTACAGTAATAAAAAAGTGGTATTTGTTTACCTGATTTTTCAATAATTAATTGAACCATTTTCTCGAAATAAAAGATAGACATATCTTCTATCGAAAAAACGGTCAATCTTGGCCTAATTAATTTTTAAAAAAATACAATGAATTTAAACCAGGCATACCAAATGATCTCTGAAAAATTGACTACCTGGCTAAGGGAGTTTATTAAGCTTTTGCCCAATATAGCATTGGCCGCCATTATACTCACTTTGGGATTTTTTATTTCAAAGTGGATAAAAAAAGCAGCGTACAAATTGCTTCAGAAGATCCTGAATAATCCAACGCTCGTAACTCTTTTCTCTTCTATGATCTATGTATTTTTATTGGCGGTTACACTATTTATTGCCCTTAGTGCTGTAAATTTAAGCAAGGTGGTAACTACTGCCTTAGCAGGAGCTGGTATTATCGGACTGGCACTCGCATTCGCCTTCCAGGATATTGCCACCAATTTTATGTCGGGTATTTTTATTTCTATCCGCAAGCCGATCAACATTGATGATATCGTAAAAATAAAAGATTATATGGGCACTATCACAGCAATTAATTTGCGGGATACAGTTATCAGAACATTTCAGGGACAAATGGTAATTATCCCTAATAAAGATGTAATGCAAAATCCAATAGAGAATTATTCTTTGCTTGGCAAAAGAAGAATGGATTTGAATGTAGGCGTATCTTTTGGTGATGATCTTGAAAAAGTAAAAAAAGTAACCTTGAAAGCCGTTGAAGGTATTGAAGGTCTAACAGATGATAAAACAGGAATGTTCTTCCAGGAATTTGGAGATAGCTCTATCAACTTTGTGATCCGGCTTTGGGTAAAAACTCCCAATCAGGTTGACTATTTGCAGGTGAAAAGTGAAGCCGTGATGCGGATAAAAAAAGCTTATGATGCAAATGACATTATGATTCCTTTCCCGATCCGTACTTTGGATTTTGGTATAAAAGGTGGTCTGTCCTTGAGCGAAATGCCTTTAGAATTTAATAATAATCAAAACGATGATAAGGCAAAATCACAAAAAGAAAATGAAAGTCAGGAAATGATTGACCAGGAAAATAAAAATCAAGGTTAAAAGTATGTTTACTGACTTAAAAAATACATCTTTAATATCGACTCAACACCTATAACGAATCCTGTCATTCGCATTAATTCAGTGGGATAGAAATCATTTTTAAATCTGCTTATTTGTATAAAGAATTCACAATTCTTTTTGATCCGGTTTTGGATTATTAAACCTCGATGAACCATATTTGTCTGAATCAGCTATAATATAACCGATTCTTAATTTATAACCCTTAAAAATTAATTATGAAAAAAATCATTTTACTTTCAGCAATTTCGTTGGCGATCTTCTCTTCATGCAAAAAGGAAGTTACAGAAGTTCAACAAGTCAACCAGGCATTTTCTGCAGTTTATAATATTCAACCCGGAGATTGGACCACTGATAATAATGGATTAAGCTATACAGCAGAGCTTCCTACACCAGAACTCGACAATTCCATTTATAATGGTGGTGGCGTTTTGGTATACATTTCCTTTTCCGGTACCGGCTATTATGAAGCATTACCCGAGGTATTTGACGGCTTCACTTATGGGGCAATTCATTCAAAAGGATATGTTAGCATTGATATCAGCGCCTTATCCGGTGCGACAATTAATGCTCCGACACAAACTATTTCAGCAAAAGTGATCCTGATTGATGCTCAGAGCTTAAGTCTTCACAAAAATGTAAATCTGACTGATCTTGGAGCGGTACAGAAAGCTTTTAATGTAAAATAAAGTTAACAGGCACGGCCCGGTTAATCAACCGGTGATCTTTCCATCTTTCATATGCAAAAGTCGATCGCTTAATTTAGCCAACTCTTCATTATGGGTAACAATTAAGAAGGTTTGCTGAAAGCGGTTACGCAGATCAATAAACAAATTGTGTAATTCTTTTGCATTGGTAGAATCAAGATTGCCGGTTGGTTCATCTGCCATCACGATAGATGGATTATTGATCAAAGCCCTTGCAACGGCGACACGTTGCTGTTCACCACCTGAAAGTTCACCGGGCTTATGATCTCCACGATCTTTAAGATTTAACATTTGTAATAATTCCTCCGCTCTTTTTTCAACTTCTTTATTCTTTTGACCGGCAATCCATGCAGGAATACAAATATTTTCCAAAGCAGAAAATTCCGGAAGCAAATGATGGAACTGGAAAACAAAGCCTATGTGCTGGTTTCTAAAAGCTGCCAGTTTTTTCCCCTTTAAGGAAGTTACATTTACATCGTCTATAGAAATGTTTCCTTTATCTGCGTTATCCAAAGTTCCTAAAATATGCAATAAGGTACTCTTGCCTGCTCCTGACGACCCCGCAATACAAACAATTTCTCCTTTGGTAATTTGAATATCCACGCCTTTTAATACAGGAAAAGTGCCGTAATTTTTATAAATCCCTATGGCTTTTAACATCTTTAAAAATAAGGGGAAAATTGAAATTGAAAAATTAAAAAAAATAAAACCTGTAAAATTTTACAAGCAAAATTGCACTTTTCCAGCGTAAACAGGGCATTTAAAAACATTATTTGGATTTATGAATATAACTTTTACATTTGCGGAAAATTAGAAAACCCATTTTTTGATTTAAAACGATAATAAACCGATATATATGTTTTGGACTTTAGAACTAGCCTCACATCTTGAAGAAGCACCATGGCCCGCAACAAAAGATGAATTAATCGATTACGCAATTAGAAGTGGCGCTCCGATAGAAGTAGTGGAAAATTTGCAGGAACTTGAAGATGAAGGTGCAGATATTTATGAAAGCCTGGAAGATATCTGGCCAGACTACCCAAGCCAGGAAGACTTCTTTTTTAATGAAGATGAATATTAAAAAATAAGTTGGAGGGTTGAGGAGTACTTACTAAACAATTTAAATTTTAACAGCCGGAATTATACAATACCGTCCATTTGGCGGTATTTTTTTATCCCAAAAGCCACGTTTAACGGGAATGTCTTTTCTCCAATACTTTGATCACATCATCCAATGATTTATTTTTCGCCTGCAACAAGACCAGGTAATGAAACATGAGATCAGCCGCTTCGTTTAGAAAGAGTTTATTGTCATTATCTTTTGCTTCTATCACCAGTTCTATTGCCTCCTCTCCCACCTTTTGAGCCATCCTGTTAATTCCTTCTTTGAATAAAGTTGAAGTATAGGAACCAGGCAATGGATGTTTTTTTCTGCCTTCGATAATTTTTTCAAGAGTGCGCAGGAAATCTTTAGCGGAATTTTCTTCGTTAAAGCAGGTTTCTGCGCCAGTGTGGCAAACAATTCCATCTGGATTAGCTTTAATCAATAAAGTATCAAAATCACAATCAGACTTTATATCCACGAGATGAAGGTAATTTTTACTTGTCTCCCCTTTTACCCACAAACGATTTTTGCTCCTGCTAAAAAAAGTTACCAGTTTTGAATCCAGCGTTTCCAAAAGTGCTTCCTTATTCATGTAACCAAGCATTAGTACCACGTCAGTAGCGGAATCTTGTATAATGGCTGGCACTGTGCCGTCTGGTGATTTGGAAAAATTAATTTTTTTTACAAAATCTGTAAAATCTCTTTTCATTTTCAATGGTTTTTTTTCTTTGCACTTTTATAGTAAACGAACAAATAGGTTGAATTTATATTTCGCTCCTTTATATTTTTAAACTTTCTGACGAGGAAATCTTTTTATAATCTCACCCTTACGTTTTGTTCTATTAAATATCTTTTCAATTCCGGTATTTTTATTTCACCAAAATGAAATACACTTGCCGCCAAAGCCGCATCAGCATTGGCATTGGTAAATACATTTGCAAAATCTTCCATCGTTCCCGCACCGCCGGAAGCAATCACAGGAACTGCGAATTTTTTTGAAAATAACCCGGTAATATCTTCCGCAAATCCATTCTTAGTACCATCGTTATTCATGGAAGTCAACAAGATTTCACCAGCTCCAAGATCAATTCCCTGTTGAGCCCATTCATAGGCAAGAGTTCCTGTTGACAATCTGCCACCATTCAGGTAAACATACCAATTATCATTTGTTTCTTTTTTTGTATCAATGGCCAAAACCACGCATTGGCTTCCGAATTCTTTGGTCAATAAGCTAATCAATTCAGGGTTTCTGAAAGCGGCGGAATTCACTGAAATTTTATCAGCGCCATTTTGCAATAATTCATAGGCGTTTTCAACAGAAGTAATACCTCCTCCAACTGTAAAAGGTATATTGATATTTTGGGCAATTTTTTTTACAAGTTCAACCAGTGTTTTTCTATATTCAATGGTTGCGGTAATATCAAGAAATACGAGCTCATCTGCGCCCTGGTTAGAATAATACATGGCGAGCTCAACAGCATCACCCGCATCACGGATATTCTCAAAGTTAATCCCCTTAACGGTTCTGCCGTTTTTAATATCAAGACATGGGATGATTCTTTTTGCAAGCATGTTTATTTTTTAATAAAATCTTCAATTTGTTTTAAAGTTATTTTTTCCTCATAAATCGCTTTCCCAACAATTGCTCCTGAACAACCAATCTCTTCCAAAACAAGCAGATCATCAAAACAGGAAATACCGCCGCTGGCAATAAAATGCAACGCCGGAAATTTCAAAATGATCTCTTTATATAATTCCACTGATGGCCCTTGCAACATCCCATCTTTGGAAATATCTGTACAAAAAATTCGATTGATTCCTTTAGACATCATTTCGGAAATAAAATCAAAAACATCAATTCCTGTTTCCTCTTTCCATCCGTGAATTCTAATTTTTTTAAATAATACATCTGCTCCAGGTAAAAACTTATCAGACCCGAAATCTTTGATCCATTGGAAAAATAATTCAGGTTCTTTTACAGTAACACTTCCTACGCTTACCATTACAGCACCCGCATTTAAAACTGATTCAACATCTTCCGTTGATTTTATACCTCCTCCAAAATCAATCTCAAGGCTGGTGTTTTTTGAAATATTTTCAAGTGTTTTCAAATTCTTCAGAGATTGCCAGTTTGCACCGTCCAGGTCCACAATATGCAACCTTCTGATTCCTGAGTCTTCAAAACTTTTTGCGACGGCTAACGGATCATCATTATAGATCACTTTTTTTGCAAAATCCCCCCTGGTTAACCGTACGCATTTGCTGTCAATAATATCAATCGCCGGAATAATTTCCATTTATTAAAGTTTTAAAAAATTTGAAAGAATTTGTTCCCCTGGTGCAGCAGATTTCTCTGTATGAAATTGAACGCCATAAAAATTATTTTTTTGCAAAGCTGCACTGAAAGGGATAATATAATCAGTTATAGCAATAGTTTCAGCGCATTTAGCCGCATAAAAACTATGAACAAAATATACAAATGAATTTTGTGCAATGCCGTTCATTAGCGCAGACGAAAGTTCAGCAATAGTATTCCATCCCATGTGCGGAATTTTATAAGGCAACAGGTTTTTATTTTGAAAAACCTGGTCATCAAATTTCTTTACACTGGTATTAAAAATACCAAGACAATTCGTATTGCCTTCTTCGCTATTATTACAAAGCAACTGCAAACCAAGACAAATTCCCAACACTGGTTGTTTCAAAGAAATAATTAATTCATCCAATCTTTTTGCCTTCAAATATTCCATAGCAGAAGCAGCATTTCCCACTCCGGGAAAAATAATTTTATCAGATGCATTTATTTCATCATGGTCGTCGGTAACATTTGCGTTTACACCTAACCGTTGTAAAGCAAACAAAACACTTTGCACATTCCCCGCGTTATATTTTATAATAGCAACTTTCATAATAACCCTTTCGTTGTTGGTAGAGAATTATTTAAAGGATCTCTCCTGATTGCCATCTTAATCGATTTGGCAAATGCTTTAAAGATGGCTTCAATCTTATGATGTTCATTTGTGCCTTCAGCTTTAATATTGAGATTAGACTTTGATGCATCAGAGAATGATTTGAAAAAATGATAGAACATTTCTGTCGGCATCTCTCCTATTTTTTCTCTTTTAAATTCAGTCTCCCATACCAGCCAGTTCCTTCCACCGAAATCTATGCCCACCTGCGCAAGACAATCATCCATAGGCAATAAGAATCCATATCTTTCAATGCCGCGTTTATCACCAAGCGCGGCCAAAACAGCTTCCCCAAGCGCCAGAGCTACATCCTCAATTGTATGATGCTCGTCAATATGCAGATCTCCATTGCAATGAATTGTCAAATCCATTCCTGAATGCCTGGCTACCTGTTCCAACATGTGATCGAAAAAACCCAAGCCGGTTTGGATATCAGATTTACCATTCCCATCCAAATTAATTTCCACTTCAATTTTTGTTTCGTTCGTATTTCTTGAATGAGAAAATTTCCTTGGCGGAAGTTTTATAAATTCATAAATGTCTTTCCAGTTCTGGGTTTCAAGAGCAATAACGCTTTTCAGCTCATCATGAGACACCGTAATTTCTTTAGATCCTAATTGCTGGAAATTATTAATGAAAATTGCACGACAACCCAGATTCTTTCCAAGTTCCACATCCGTAAGACGGTCGCCGATCACCAAAGAATTGGCCAAATCATACTTTTCTTTTTCAAAATAATGTGTCAACATTCCAACGCCAGGTTTGCGTGTTGGTTTATTTTCATAGGCAAAAGTGCGGTCAATTAAAATTTCAGAAAAAATAATTCCTTCATTTTCAAATGCTTTGATCACAAAATTTTGAATAGGCCAAAACGCAGCTTCCGGAAAAACATCCGTTCCCAAGCCATCCTGGTTGGTTACCATGACCAGGTCATAATCGCATTCTTTTACGATTTTTGCCAGGTATTCGAAAACATGTGGATAAAACTCCAGTTTTGAAAATGCATCCAATTGATTAGTCACCGGCGGTTCAATGATCAATGTGCCATCGCGGTCAATAAATAAAACTTTTTTACTCATAATTTTTTAATGCATTTATTAGTGAGTGATTTTCCATTTCAGTTCCTATAGTGATCCTGATACAATTTTCACATAAAGGCTCATTGGTCCTGTTACGAACAATGATCCTGTTGAGCAGAAGATACTGGTACAATTTATCCGCATCATCTACTTTTACCAGGATAAAATTAGAATCAGAAGGATATATTTTTTGGACAAAATTAAAAGATTTCAATTGTTGCTCCATCCAACTTCTCTGTGCGACAATATTTTTAATGTTCTGATTTACTTCCCCGATATTGGATAATGCTTTTAATCCCAACTGTTGCGATGACAAATTAATATTGTAAGGTGGTTTTACTTTATTAAAAAGGTCAATCATTTTTTCAGACGCAAAACCCAATCCCAGCCTGAGCGCTGCTAATCCCCAGGCCTTTGAAAGCGTTTGCATTACTACCAGGTTTTCATATTCGGTAAGCTCCTGTAGAAAAGTTTTTTGCCGGGAAAAGTTAATATAAGCTTCATCGATAATCACCATACCTGGAAAATTATTTAATAAAGTCTCTATATCGATCCTTTTGAAATTATTTCCCGTCGGATTATTGGGCGAACAAATAAAAAGCATTTTCGTGTTTTCATCAATGGCAGATAATATTTCTTCCACTTTCAATTGAAAATCTTCTGTGAGGAATACTTCACGAACCTCAACGTCATTAATATTAGCACATACTTTATACATTCCATAGGTGGGCGGACAGGTAATTACATTATCAACTTTAGGCTCGCAGAAGATACGAAAAGCGAGATCAATCACTTCATCACTGCCATTTCCTATGAAAATATTCTGTGGTGGAATCCCTTTTATTTTTGAAAGTTCAAGTTTCAACTGCCATTGTAAAGGATCAGGATAACGGTTAAAATTTTCTTTCAGAGGGGAACCATAGCCATTTTCATTGGCATCAATAAAAACTTCTGCATTGCCGCGAAATTCGCTTCTTGCTGAAGAATAAGGTTTCAACCTTTTAATATTCTCCCTGACCAGCTCTTCCAAATTAAATTTTTCCATCCTTACTATTTTTTAAACGAATTGACACTGCATTTTTATGCGCCGAAAGTCCTTCTGCTTCAGCCATTACCTCAACAGCGTTCCCAATATTTTTTAATCCTTTGTTATTGATTTTTTGAAAAGTGATTTTCTTTACAAAACTATCAACGGATACTCCGCTAAAAGTTTTTGAAAATCCATTGGTAGGCAATGAATGATTTGTTCCCGAAGCGTAATCACCCGCACTTTCAGGCGAAAGATTTCCCAGGAAAACACTTCCTGCATTTTGAACCTTTTCCGCAAGCACTTCTGCTTTTTCAGAAGCAATGATCAAATGTTCGGGTGCATAATCATTCAAAAAATCAAATGCACTATCCGTATCTTCCATCACTATAAATCTCCGGTTCAACATGCTTTTCTCCACTATTTCTTTCCTCGGCAGAACTGGTAACTGCTGGTGAATTTCCAAAATAACTTTCTCAATTATTTGTTCGTTTACTGCCACAAGAACCACCTGGCTATCCGCTCCATGCTCGGCCTGGCTTAAAAGATCAGCTGCAACAAAAGAAGGCACACACGTTTCATCGGCATACACTGCCAATTCGCTTGGACCAGCCAGCATATCAATTGCCACTCCATCGACATTGACTAACTTTTTCGCAGCGGTAACATATTGATTTCCCGGACCAAATATTTTATCTACTTTTTTAACCGTTTGCGTGCCATATGCCATCGCAGCAATAGCCTGGGCACCTCCCCCTTTATAAATATTTTTAATACCCAGCACTTTTGCTACAAATAAAACAGCAGCGTTAACATTGCCGTCCTTTCCTGCAGGAGTAGTTACGATAATGTTTTCACAGCCTGCAATTTTTGCCGGTATGGCCAGCATTAATAAAGTTGAGAATAAAGGAGCACTTCCACCGGGGATATACAATCCAACTTTTTCTACAGCTACACTTTTCCTCCAGCAAACAACTCCGGGGGATGTTTCAATTTTTTTAATCTTCTCAACTTGTTTCTTGTGAAATTTTTCAATATTTTTTTTGGCAAGAAGAATAGCTCTCTTAAGTTTTTTATCAACAAATTTTGAGGAAGCCTGGATCTCTTTTTCAGTAACCCATAAATTTTCCGGAGCAAAACCATGAAATTTTAAAGAATAATCCTTAACAGCTGCATCTCCTAAATCTTTAACCGTATCGATTATTTCCGAAACGGTTTCATCTAAATTCTTTGAATTTATTTTCGGCCTTTGAATTATTTGTGGCCAATCTTTTTTCGAGGGATTTATAATAATTTCATTCATGCTTTTTCTTTTATGAGATCATTTTTTCAATAGGCACCACCAAAATTCCTTCTGCTTCAAATTGCTTTAATTTTTCAATGACGTCCCAAAAATCATTTTCATTTACGACACTTTGAACACTGCTCCATCCACTTTCAGCCAGGGGAACAATCGTCGGACTTTTCATGCCAGGCAACAAAGAGCATATATTTTTTAGCTGGCTATCCGGCGCATTCATCATGATGTATTTAAAATTTTTGGCCGCTTTTACCGCATTGATCCTGAGTAGTAAATTATCAAGGATCTTTTTATTTTCTGCATTTAGGTTTTTATTAGACACGAGAACCGCTTCCGAATTTAAAACAACTTCAACCTCTTTCAAATTATTCGTAAATAAGGTGCTTCCACTACTTACTAAATCACAAATGGCATCAGCCAAACCTATACCAGGAGCTACTTCTACTGATCCACTGATCTCATGAATATCAGCTTTCAAATTATTTTTCTTCAAAAACTGTTGTAATAAAACATTATAGGAAGTAGCGATTTTTAATCCG
>JBDTJV010000236.1:0-4482 GCA_039935675.1 Ginsengibacter sp.
TAAAAGCTTTCGATCCATCAAAAATTCCTGTTCCAAAAGATTTAAAAAGTATTGCCCAAAAAATTATTGCTCTCCCATCCATTGCTTCTAAAAAATGGATTTACGAACAATATGATAGTATGGTAGGAGCTGCCAACTTGAATACCAACGCACCTTCCGACGCTTCGGTCGTTGCTATTAGAGGGACGAAAAAAGCATTGGCATTAACTACAGATTGCAATAGCCTTTATGTATTTGCCAATCCGTTTGTTGGGTGTATGATTGCGGTAAGCGAAGCTGCAAGAAATATTGTTTGTAGCGGAGGAGAGCCATTAGGTGTTACGAATTGTTTGAACTTTGGCAATCCTTATGATCCTGAAGTTTATTACCAGTTTGTAGAAAGTATCAAAGGAATGTCTGAAGCTTGTTTAAAATTTGAGACGCCGGTTACGGGTGGGAATGTAAGTTTCTATAATCAATCGCCATCGGGGCCTGTTTATCCTACGCCTGTCATAGGAATGGTAGGATTGTTGGAAGATTCAGCCAATAAAATGACGCTGGATTTTAAGAATGAAGACGATGTAATTTATTTATTGGGAAAAAACGCGGAAGATTTTAATTGCTCAGAATATCTTCATAAGATTTGTGGAATTGAATATTCGCCTGCTCCTTATTTTAACCTGGACGAAGAATTTCGTTTACATATGGCCGTTAGCTCACTGATAAAAAATAAAATGATTCTTAGCGCTCACGATATTTCCGAAGGAGGCCTTTTTGTAACCCTTGCGGAAAGTAGTTTTCATAGAAATTTAGGATTTGAAGTGAACCCAAAGGCAAGCGCTATTCGTAAAGACGCTTATTGGTTTGGTGAAGCCCAGGGCAGAGTGATTGTATCAGTTGCCGAGGATAAGGTTGAAAAGTTTGAAAAATCATTAGATATTCCTTTTGAAAAATTAGGAAAAGTTACATCGGGAGAAATAATAATTGATGGAGAAGATTGGGGAAATATCGGGGAATGGAAGAATAGTTACGATAAGGTGATTGGAGAGTTTTTGAAGGGTTGATTAGGGAAATTTTTATCAAATTATTATGGAGCTCCTAGGGAAAAACATTTAAAGACAAGTATTTCTACAAAATGAGATTATTGCCTAATTACCAACTTGCAGAAATACCAGATGAAAAAATTCACGGTTATTGTTTAAATCCCTTTCATGAAAGAGGCAAACACAAAGCAAGAATTTTCCGACAAGTATTCGGAATTAAAGACGAAGATGCTGAACTTTTGAAATCTAAAATAATTGGCAATTTGCAAAACTCAGAGGTTACAAACATTCGTGAGAACAATCATGGTACAATATATACAGTACCTCTTAAAATTTGTATCTTTGAAAGAGAAGCAGAAATCATAACAGCCTGGATAATCAGATACGATAGTGAAGTCCCACAATTAATAACCTGTTATGTAAATATTTAGAATGAAAGACGAAACAATAAAAATACATGATGTGGTAGCGCTTATGAAAGCTAGGCCAGATGAGAAATTATTGCGGGGCCAGATCGGAACCGTGATAGAATGTTATAGTAAAAATGATTTTGAAGTGGAATTCTCCGATAACAATGGCAAGGCCATCTCGTTACTAACTCTTTCAACTGATGAAATTATGCTTCTGCATAGCGAGCCTGCCGAAATTTTAAATTAAAACAAGTCTCATTTCTTTTTTTTCTTTTGGAAAATTATTCTACACTTTCTTAAGAGTTTATTTTACTGCATTAAAAAAAATAATTCAGTTTTGCAGGAGTTCCTTTTGTTTTGCCGAAGAAATTTTATCAACCATTTGAAAGAATGTCTTTTGCGGAAATACTAATGAATCATTTAAATTTTTACTAATGAATAAATCATCAAACATAGTAGTAACAGGCGCTGCGGGCTTTATTGGAAGTTGCCTCGTTGGCTTTTTAAACCAGGCCGGTTATGAAAATCTAATTCTTGTCGATGACTTTTCTGAAAAAGAAAAAGACATCAATCTCGACGGGAAGAAATACTCAAATAAAATAGAAAGAGAACAATTTTTTGAATGGGCTGAAAATATAAAACCTACTATTGAATTCTTTTACCACCTTGGCGCAAGGACTGATACCACTGAATTTGATTATTCGGTTCATGAGCATTTAAATGTGGAATATTCTAAAAAAGTTTGGGATTATTGCTCGCAAAATGAGGTTCCGCTTGTATATGCTTCCTCCGCTGCAACCTATGGTAATGGCGAGTTGGGCTATAAAGATGATGAATCAATTATTGAAGATCTGAAACCTTTAAATCCTTACGGAGTTTCTAAAAATGAATTTGATAAATGGGTGCTTCGCACCCTTCGACAAGCTCAGGATGACAGTGTCCCTCCAGCATGGGCAGGCTTAAAATTTTTCAATGTGTATGGTCCAAATGAATATCACAAAGCAAGAATGGCCAGCGTGATTTTTCATTCCTATAATCAAATCAAAAAGAACGGTTTTGTAAAACTTTTTAAATCCCACAAGCCTGCGTTCAAAGACGGTGAACAATTAAGGGATTTTATTTACGTAAAAGATGTTTTAAAGATTTGTTTTTGGTTTTTGGAATGTTGGGATAACGATCCGGAGACTTTTATTTCCGGCATTTATAATGTAGGTACAGGTGGAGCAAGAAGTTTTAACGATTTGGTAAAAGCTACTTTTTCAGCGCTGGATAAGCCGGACAGAATAGAATATATCGATATGCCGGAAGATATTCGGGAAACCTACCAATATTTTACTGAAGCTACGATGGATAAAATTCACATTGCAGGCTATTTAAAACCTTTTTATTCTTTGGAAAGCGGGGTAGATGATTACGTAAGAAATTATCTTTCCCAGGGAAAATATTATTGACTTTCCTGATTTTTGAAGTGATGAAAACAGGGAAAGATCTATTTCTTAAAAACCTCTTTATATCATTTCGTTGAAATAAGAATCGGGATTATTTATTGGTTTACTGCCATTTTTTTTATAGTTCTTTTATTTTCAACTCTTTCTGTCAAGCATCCAAATATTGACAAGTTAGGAAGTATAGGCATTCCGCTTTATTTCTTTCGTTCACTCTAATTGATTCTTGTTATTTTAATGGTATGAATTATTCATTTTTGCGAATTTCTTTACTTCAATAAAAGAATACCGTAAATATTTTAGTTACATTAGCATTAAAAATATAGCCTTGAATACTAAGGCGATAATTTCACCTAAAATTTAACACATGAAAAAGATTGGAATTTTATTTGGCCGTGAGAGAAGCTTTCCGGAGGCTTTTGTAGAAAGAGTCAATAGCAAAAATATAGAAGGTATTATTGCTGAACCGGTTCGAATTGACAAAATTATGCAGGGCGAGGGGAGCGGATATGATGTGATTATAGATCGCATTTCGCAGGATGTTCCTTTTTACCGGGCGTTTTTAAAAAATGCAGCTCTTTGCGGTACGGCAGTAATCAACAATCCTTTCTGGTGGAGTTCTGATGAAAAATTCTTTAATAATTGCCTGGCTACAAAGATCGATGTACCGGTTCCTAAAACCGTTCTCATTCCTTCCAGTTCTTTGCCAGCAGATACCGTTGATCAATCCTTTTCAAATCTTGCTTATCCATTGGATTGGGATAATATTTTTAAATATATCGGTTTCCCGGCGTACATGAAACCACATGCTGGCGGAGGTTGGAAAAGTGTATATAAAGTGACAAACATTGATGATTTTTTTACGAAGCATGGTGAAACAGGAGAGCTGGTGATGATGTTGCAGGAGGAAATCATTTTCGACGAATATTATCGTTGCTATTGTATCGGTGGTAAAGAAGTGCGCATTATGCCTTATGAACCACGCAACGAACATCATCTCAGGTATGTGGCTGATTTTAAGCCAGACAAAGAAAGATATGATCTGATGGAGTCTATCGTTTTACGCCTTTGTAAATACTTAGGTTACGACTTCAATACTGTAGAACTTGCTCTTCGTGACGGAGTTCCTTATGCTATTGATTTTTGTAATCCTGCGCCTGATGCAGAGTTGGCAAGCGTCGGAAAGGAAAATTTTGATTGGGTTGTGGAAACAGCAGCAAATTTTGCCATTGAAAAAGCGCAGTCTCATAAAGAGGGCCAGGACAATCTAACCTGGGGCGAATATTTGAAAAGAAGTGTGAACAATGAGAAAATGTATTGATTTGAAAATTTGAAAATTATTGAATTAACCAATTAATTAATATACCAATTTATGGCTTCTATTTCTTACAAACATTTTACAATAGGAATTGAGGAAGAATACATGGTGATCGATCCTGAAACCAGGGAATTGAAAAGCCATGAACAAAAAATTGTGCAGGAAGGAGAAAAATTACTAAAGGACAAAGTAAAAGCAGAAATGCACCAGGCAGTGGTGGAAGTTGGTACGGACATTTGTCAGAATATTGATGAAGCTTTTATGGACGTTGCTAATTTGCGCAGAAC
>JBDTJV010000237.1:0-3972 GCA_039935675.1 Ginsengibacter sp.
TGGGCGTTTCTGAATAACCGGATTGGTTTCCTGGATATAACAGCTGTCGTGGAAAAATGTTTACAAAAGATAAATTATATAGAAAAGCCAAATCTTTCAGATTATTTTGAAACCGATGGCGAGGCGCGTAATTTTGCCGCCTCTTTAGTAAAAATGTAGCAGCAGATAATCGAGTTTCAATACTAAAGTTTAAAAATTAAACATCATACATCGAGAATGTACATTAAATACTTTATGATATTATTACCAATATGACATTATTAGCCATCAATTGGCCGGCAGTAGGCTTGCAAGCCGGTTACCTTTTTTTTTCTCTTTCCATTTTAGTGATCGTACATGAATTCGGACATTATATTACTGCCAAATGGTTTAAATGCCGGGTAGAAAAATTCTATTTGTTCTTTGACCCATGGTTTTCAATTTTTAAAAAGAAAATTGGTGAAACAGAATATGGAATTGGCTGGCTTCCGCTGGGTGGTTATGTAAAAATTTCCGGAATGGTAGATGAAAGTATGGATAAAGAGCAGATGAAGCAACCACCTCAACCCTGGGAATTCCGAAGTAAACCTGCCTGGCAAAGATTGATCATTTTGTTGGCTGGCGTTACGATGAATGTGTTGCTCGCATTTTTTATATATGCTATGATTCTTTTCAAATGGGGTGAAACAAGATTACCGAATGAAAATGTGAAAAATGGTATTTGGGTAACCGACAGCCTGATGAGTAGAATTGGTTTAGAAAATGGCGATAAAATTGAGGCTGTAAATGGAGAACCTGTGAAGTATTTTGACGATATTCCTGCAAAGATCCTGTTGGGCAAACAGATAACGGTTGAAAGAAATGGGAAAGAACAAACCATTAATATTCCTATTAACCTTATTGAACAACTTGTTGAAAAAAAGGGTAAACGGAGCACCAGGCTTTTAATGCCAAGAGCCCCGTTAATCGCAGGCCCTTACGCACCGAGTGATACAACTCCGGCAAAAACAGCAGGTTTACGAGGTTACGATAAGATTGTAGAAGTGGATTCTACGCCAGTCTCTTATTTTGATCAGTTGGCTGGTTATTTAATCCATAAAAAAGGAGACTCAGTTACCCTTTCGATTATTCGGAATAGTCAACCTTTGAAATTAAATGTCCTTGTAGACAATGATGGGAAAATTGGCATTAACGGCTTAAGTGGCGAAGAATATGACAGCCTGGGAATTTTCAAAGTCGAAAATAGAAACTATACTTTTCTGGCTTCTCTTCCTGCTGGAGTAAAAGAAACCGGCAAACAACTTGATTTTTATATCCAGCAAATAAAAATGATTATAAATCCTGAAACGGGTGCTTATAAAGGAATTGGAGGATTCAAAGCGATGGCATCTATTTTTCCGAGTACTGGCTGGGACTGGGAAGCTTTCTGGAAAATAACCGCATTT
Organism: Ginsengibacter sp.; assembly: GCA_039935675.1. Classification (GTDB taxonomy): domain Bacteria; phylum Bacteroidota; class Bacteroidia; order Chitinophagales; family Chitinophagaceae; genus Ginsengibacter. Next base: position 1,425 of record JBDTJV010000237.1, read on the forward strand.
TTTTCGATCATTCTTGCCTTTATGAATCTGCTGCCTATTCCTGCTTTGGATGGCGGACACGTTGTATTTACGATCATCGAGATGATCACAGGAAGAAGGCCAAGTGACAAATTTTTGGAATATGCACAGATTGTCGGTATGGTTATTTTATTTGCCTTATTGATTTTTGCAAATGGAAATGATTGGTTTGGATGGGGCAGGGGACATTAGTTAATTTGAAAATGGTAAAATTAACTGATGTGCTGATGTTCAAATGTAGTAAACGGATAAATAGGTGGGATTCTTGATTTGCACTTGCATTTTGTAAAGTAATTTTCTAAAACGAATACTTGAAATATCAGATCAAAAAGTGGAGGATATATTAATTCACTTTTTATTTTAATTATCGTGTTTATTTTTGGCGATTATTGATAGCTTTTTTTTATGATAAAGAAAACGCGCTCTCTTTTCAGAGGCATTTTAATTCTAATAAATATTGCTTTTATCCTTCTTTATCTTGCTGTTTGCTTGGTACCGTACATTAATACCGGCAAATATTGGATGATTGCTTTACCTGGGCTCGCTTTTCCCTTGCTTTTTGGTGCCTTGGTTTGTTTTCTTATTTTATGGGCAATATTTCGGTCACGTTGGTTTTGGATTTGCCTCATTGTTATCCTGGTGGGTTTTCAACAATTAATTTCGGTTTTTTCTATTCATTTGCCACAGGAATTCACGCTGCAAAGACAGCCAAACACTTTACGGGTATTGCATTGGAACGTAGAAAGCTGGGATGATAATTTTGATAAATCAAGGGAAAATGATCATAGTTTTAGGCCACAAATGATGGCGCTTTTGAAAGAACAAAATGCGGACGTGCTTTGTTTCGAAGAATATACAGATATTGCAAATTTAGAAGATTCCAATTCTAATGCCTCATGGATACGTAGCATGGGCTTTCCCTACTATTTATATGCAAAAACGGAAATGACCAGCGATAATGAGCAGCAAGGTGTAATTCTTTTTTCCAAATATCCTATTGTTGATTCAGCAACGTTCAATTATGGACCGGATTCCCATGCCGAACACCTTATTTTTGCTGATATCAGGGTAGGAAATAAAACCTTTCGCATTTTCACGACTCATCTTCAATCTGTTCGATTTGGATATAATGAATATGAAAGCCTGAGCAGGTTAAAACACGCGAAAGATCCGGGCTTTCATGATTCCAGGACGATTGTTTCCAAATTGAAAGCTGGTTATGAACATCGCTTTAACCAGGCCCAAACTGTAAAGGCAAAAATTGATGAAAGCCCTTATCCTGTTGTCCTTACGGGCGATTTTAACGACGTGCCTAACTCCAATACTTACTTTACAATAAAGGGAAAACTGCAGGATACATTTCTGAAAAAAGGATACTGGATCGGAAGGACATTTCGATTCATTTCTCCTACTTTAAGAATTGATTATATCCTCGCAGATAAAAGTTTCAAAGTAAACCAATTCCGTGTAATTCATGTGCCTTATTCCGATCACTTTCCGGTAGAAACAGATCTTCAATATTAGGTCAGGATTTAATTTTCTTTCTTCTCAAAATGGTTTGAAGCGCTTCAACACAGTTATCAATTGCTTCTTCAAAAGTTGCGGCATTTTTCTTCACAAAATCATCATATCCCGGAACTACTAACCTGATCTCGCAAATTTTATTCTCAGGATTGTTTGGCCCATCAAGAGAAAGAGTTACATCTGCGCTCATGATTTTATCATCAAACCGCTCTAGTTTGCTTACTTTTTCTGTCACGAAATTATTTAGTTCATCCTTGGGTTTAAATTTCAATGTTTTTAGATTGATTTTCATCGTACATCGTATTTTTGATTGAATCGGAAGATAACAAGAATAAAATTGATCAGTGAGGCTAATTCGAAAAACGACTAATTTTTGGTTGTTAAAATTTCATCGTTAGATTTGATTAGCCTTCCTCCTTTTTGATAATTTTGGTAATTTTACATACCATCAAACATAATTTCTTATTTTAAGTCGCTTCCCATGAAAAAAATATCTTTTACTCTACTCCTGTTCTCGGTTATTTCTTATGCTGCAAATGCGCAATTAAAGAGTTATAAAATTTCTATTAAGAAAGATACCATTAATGCAATAGATCTTCATGGTTTAAAACAAGGGAGATGGGTGGTACATGTAGATCCTTTGCGCGGCGAGCAAGGATATGAAGAGGAAGGTGTTTTTGTGAATAATAAAAAGGAAGGCCATTGGAGAAAGTATACTTTACAGGGAGATATAATAGCCTACGAAAATTTTTCAAATGGCGATAAACAAGGTAAATCAGAATATTTTACTCCCATGGGAGATTTATTAAGGGAAGAAAACTGGCGCGCTTATAATCCAAATCAGCCTTACGATACCATCCCGGTTTATGGAACCGGAAGCAATGAAATTCTCAGTTACAAAATAATTAAGGCACAACCGTATAGTGTAAAAGATGGTACCTGGACTTATTACGAAAACGGAAAGATCATAAAGTCGGAGGATTATGACCGGGGGTATTTGTTGAAT
>JBDTJV010000238.1:0-12200 GCA_039935675.1 Ginsengibacter sp.
TTTGAGTGATCAGTATGACATTAAAACAGAGAATAAAAAATGGAAGATTGAGGTCACTTCCTTGCTTCATAACCGGGTAAAATACGAAGAAGCTATTAAAAATTATCTCGACCTTTCACCAATTGAAAGTTTGGACAAAACGCAACCCAGTGCTTTTGTATTTAACACTGGCAAACGACAAAGCAAACAGGGAAGGCCTACGAAAAAAGAAAAAAGAAACCTGGATGATTTTTTGGAATAAATTATAATGTTTCCAATTCTCTTTTTGTAAATGGAAGGGTAAAATAAAAGATGGATCCTTTGCCAGGTTCGCTTTGAACACCTATATTTCCTTTGTGGCTTTTGATAATTTCGGAGGCAATAAAAAGCCCGATGCCAAAACCAGGAAATGTCTTTTCACTTTTGCCGGCAACCCGGTAAAAACGCTCAAATATTCTTTGTTGATAATTCCGGTCAATTCCAATCCCTTCATCTTTAACAGACACCATTACATTATTTTGAGTTTTTTCGGAAGTGACAATAATGTCTCCTTTTTTAATGGAATATTTCACCGCATTTGTGAATAGGTTGGTTAAAACCTGGCTGATCCTTTCACGATCCGCAAATACCGGCAATTGTCTTCCGTTTTTGAAAATAATTTTATTTTCAGGATGCGTCATTTCTATTTCCTCTATCACTTCTTTGATGAGGGGGTTCATGTCGAAAACCGTTTTCTGAAAGGAAAGATTTCCGGATCTTATTTTCGAAACATCCAGCATATCACCAATCAACTTGGTTAATTTTTCTATTTGTAAATGAATCCTGTCAAGTGATTTTGTTAATGAAAAATCTTCACTCCCGGCATACATACTTTGTAATATCTGGATATAGCCTTTTATCGAAGTGATCGGTGTTTTTAATTCGTGGCTTGCCATACTGATAAAAAAATCTTTCTGGTGCTCCTGGTTTTTTATGTCCTGGATATCGGTACTGGAACCAATCCATGATTGGATCTTTCCCGATTTATCATGAAGGGGAATAGCCCGGCTTAATTGCCATCTATACACACCGTCGAATCTTTTGAAACGATGTTCATAGTTAAAATCTTTACCTGTATTTATCGCTTTTTTCCAGGCTTTAAAATTTTCGTTTTTTTCATCAGGATGTACAATGTTTATCCACTTTTCGTTATTGAGCTCTTCATAGGAAAAGCCTGTGTAATCATAAAATGCCTGGTTAAAATAATTCATATTTCCTGCTTTATCAGCACTCCATACAAACAAGGGTAAACTATCGGCCAACAACCTGAATCTTGCCTCACTTTCTGCGCTTTTCTTTCGCGCAACTACCTGTTCGGTAATATCAATACCGACTACCATTATTCCGTAAACTTCTCTTTTGCTGTTAATGAGTGGATGATAATCAAAATTGATATACACTTTTTGGAGCACGCCATTCCTCTTTAACTTTACAGGGTATTCCGATGCAGAGAAGGGTTTCCCTGTTTTATAAACACTGTCGAGTAAGAATTTTGCTGTGGAAGTATCTAACTCGGTAATCACTTCCAGCACAGGCCTGTTTAGTATCTCTTCTTTAGATTTTCCCATTAAGATAAGGGCTGAATCATTCATCATCTCCACTATGTATTCCGGACCGTTTAAAATTCCGATGGAAACCGGTGCATTCATTACAAGCCTTCGGAGTCTTCGTTCGCTTTTTTCTAAGGCTTGCCGATTCTCTGCCTCTGGGGTTATATCGCGCACCGTTCCATAAATTCTTTGGGGTACATTATCCTTATCAAAAAAAAGTTTGCCAATTACCCGGATATGAGAAACGGACTTGTCCAGTTTTACGATCCTTGTATCAAAAGTAAAATTTCCTGTTTGAAGCGATGTGTCAAAGGCCTTTTTTACCACTCCGGCCCTGTCTGAAGGGTAAAGTTGTTGGCGTATTTCATCGAGAGACAATTGGTAGGATTTGTCATAACCAAAAATCTCCGGAAGTTTTTTACTGAATTTAATATCATCCGTTTTTAACTCTATTTCCCACACAGCCATTTCCGAAGCCTCAACAGCCAATCTTAATCTCTCTTCAGCCATTGCATATTTACTTTCCGATTCTATTTCGTTAATTGCCTTGAGAGAATTTTCGGTTGTAAATTGATTTGACTTTTTGCAGGTGCCAAATACTCCGCAAATTTCTGAAGATTCACCTAAGATCGGACTATAGGTAAAAGAGCAATTTGCCGATTCGCCAGGTTTCGATTTTAGAGATACCGGTACATTTTCATCGAATGCAATTCCTTCTCCATTTAAAACATTTTGCACAGTTGGTTTTATGTGCTTCCATAGATCAGGCAAGCATTCTGCAATTGGTTCACCTAAAACAGAAGCATCCGATTTTTCAAAAATTAAAGATCGAAAGGCGTCATTAAAAAAGAAAATAAATTTGGGTTTCCATAATAAAAACATGGGACCTTTCGAACGTAAAATAATTGAAATGGCAGATTGAAGACTTTTAGGAAAATTTCCTGGTTTATTATTGAATTTATTCTTATTTATGAATATAGCTATTTCATCTTCCTTAAATGACGGAGGAATTTTTTTTATTGAATTTTGCTGGTAATCAGGGTTGGTCATTAACTACGAGAAATTTTCTTTAGGTTCTGTAAGTTAAAGTTTTTTTTATAAAATGCTAAATTTTACTTAAATTTTTTTTCTATAAATAAATTGAGCAAATCAAGCAGACTTTTTCATAGAAAAGAAGTCCGCGCAGTAATGCAGCCATTCGTTCAAAATTTAATTAACTATCATCACTTCAATTTTGTTTCTGAAGGCCTTTTATTTTTTTAAGTGAGTTGATTTTTATTGATCTTAAAATTTTTACCATTTATAAAAATGAAACTCCTTTTCAATTAGGTATTATTCCTTTGATTATGAAATAGTAAACGAACAAATAAATGGGATTCTAATTTTAAGGGATAAGTAAAAATTATTTTTTTCATAAAGTGCTAATTGTGATTTGATGTTTCTTTAAGCGGACATTTGAGGTATTATTTTTAAAAATTAATTTACAAAGAAAATTCAAGACAACTTCCTGGTTAATGGAATGTAAATTTGCGAATGGAAAAAACAGCAGTAGGGAAGTGCAATTGTAATTTAAGAATAAAGATCTTGCAATGAAAATAGATATCATCTCTGTAGTTCCCCAATTAATGGAAAGTTTTTTTGCACATTCAATTTTGAAAAGAGCGACGGAAAAGAGTTTATTGGATGTCAACATTTTTAATTTGCGGGATTTTACTGATAATAAGCATGGTCAGGTTGATGATTATCAATTTGGTGGTGGCGCAGGTTTGGTAATGATGGCTGAGCCATTGGTAAATGCGATAGAAAGTTTACGGGAAAAAACAAGTTATGACGACATTATTTTTCTGACACCCGATGGCAAAACATTTGATCAGAAAATGGCCAATTCCTTTTCATTAAAAAATGCACTGCTGCTGATCTGTGGGCATTACAAAGGAATCGATCAGCGAATTCGTGATCATTATATTACGCGGGAAGTTTCAATTGGCGATTATGTTTTAAGTGGCGGTGAATTAGGTGCTGCTGTGTTAGTTGATGCAATTGGCAGATTAATCCCCGGCGTTTTAAATGATGAAACCTCTGCGCTTACGGATTCTTTCCAGGATAATTTATTGTCGCCTCCCATTTATACAAGACCTGAAAATTTTCGTGGCTGGAAAGTGCCCGACATATTGATGAGTGGAAATCATGCTAAGATTGAAGAATGGCGCTATGAAAAAGCGGTAGAAAGAACGAAAGAAAGAAGGCCGGATTTATTGAAAGAATGAATGGAATAAATTCAAATTCGTTTTCCTGGTATGCCAGCTTGTAGTAAATGAACTTTTATCTCTTATTTTCAATTTCAAAAAATAAATTAGCGGTCAATTAAAATTCAGAAGTTCAATTTTTCATAACCTGAATCTGCCGACAATTTTCGACCGTCAGCTGCCTGTGTGGCCAATTGATCGCATCGGTTATTCATGGCATTTTCGGCATGTCCTTTTACCCACTTGAATAGAATATTTTGTTTCTTAGCCCGTGCAAAATAATCGAGCCAGAGATCGCTGTTTTTAATACCGCCTTTGAAATTGGTTCTTATCCATTTGTTAAGCCATCCTTCCATTACGGCCTTTACCACGTAGCTGCTATCTGAATAGATCAGTATATTCAGGTCCGTTTTTTTTAAGGCTTTCAGAGCGGCAATAACAGCCATTAGCTCCATTCGGTTATTAGTGGTAAGTCGAAATCCTTCTGACAACTCTTTTTTCAATTTTCCTGCCAGCAGTACAACACCATAACCGCCTGGGCCGGGGTTTCCACGCGAAGATCCGTCTGTATAAATTTCAATTAAAGGTTGATTTTCTTTAAAAACATTGGAATTATCCGCAAATAAATTTTGATTTTGAAGGGATGGACTCATCGGTATTTATTTAAAAAAAGAAATAGTATCAAACCTGGAAAACACCCGTTTTAAATTCTTCGATTTCCGGATTTTGATTAGCTGCTGAAAGATTTTCTGAAATGATTTTCCTCGTTTCTTTCGGATCAATAATTGCGTCTACCCATAACCGTGATGCGGCATATAATGCAGTGGTTTGTTTGGCATATTTATCAGTCATTTCTTTCAAAAGATTTCGTTCATTTTCTTCTGTTATTTCTTTCCCTTTGGCTTTTAAAGAAGCCACTTCAATCTGAAGCAAAGTCTTTGCTGCCTGCTCGCCACCCATGACGGCAATTTTAGCTGAAGGCCACGCATAAATAAAACGTGGATCGTAAGCTTTGCCACACATCGCATAATTTCCGGCGCCATATGAATTGCCAATAATGAATGTGATCTTTGGTACGATTGAATTAGCGACTGCATTCACCATCTTGGCGCCATCCTTTATGATTCCTGAATGTTCGCTTCGAGTTCCTACCATAAAGCCGGTAATATCCTGTATAAAAATTAAAGGAATTTTTTTCTGGTTGCAGTTCATAATAAACCGGGCGCCTTTATCTGCACTGTCGTTGTAAATTACGCCTCCCATCTGCAATTCGCCCTTTTTATTTTTTATATTCAATCTTTGATTGGCAACAATACCAACGGCCCATCCGTCTACTCTTGCATATCCGCACAGAAGTGTTTTGCCATACTCTTTCTTAAATTCCTGGAAAGTGTCCGCATCAATAATGGTGTCAATTATTGTGTGCATATCATAAGGCGTTAAATTGCCCTGCGGAAAAATACTGTAAATCTCACCAGGTTTTTTGGAAGATAATACCGGTTCAATTCTATTGAAACCTGCTTTGTTAGTATCCGCTATTTTTCCAATAATTTTTTTTATGCAATCAAGACATTCCTCTTCTGTTTTGAATTTGTAATCTGCTATTCCACTTATTTCAGTATGAGTAGCAGCACCACCAAGTGTTTCATTATCAGCAATCTCACCGATAGCCGCTTTTACAAGATAAGGACCTGCCAAAAAAATAGATCCGTTTCCTTCGACCATTATCGTTTCATCGCTCATGATCGGAAGGTAAGCGCCACCTGCAACACAAGGCCCCATCACAGCTGCTATCTGTGTAATACCCATCGCACTCATTTTTGCATTGTTCCTGAAAATTCTTCCGAAGTGTTCTTTATCCGGAAAAATTTCATCCTGCATTGGAAGAAAAACTCCTGCACTATCGACCAGGTAAATAACCGGTAAATGATTCTCCATGGCTATTTCCTGCATTCGCAAATTCTTTTTGCCGGTAATCGGAAACCATGCACCTGCTTTCACTGTTTGATCGTTGGCGATTACGACGCATTGTTTTCCGCCAACGTATCCAATTCCTGCAACCGTTCCGCCAGCAGGGCAGCCGCCATATTCTTCATACATTCCATATCCGGCAAAAGCGCCGATCTCTATAAAATATTGGTCTTTATCGAGGAGATATTCCAGGCGCTCACGGGCCGTAAGTTTGTTTCTTTCTTTTTGTTTTTGAATGGCTTTTTTACCACCACCTTCTTCTATTTTGTCTAATAATAACCTGGTATTACTCCAGGCTAATTTGTTGGCATCCTCGTTTTTATTATTCTCTAAATTCATACGTTTTAAAAATGTAAATCTAAAACTTTAATTTTATCTATATTACATCCTGATTCCTTCTTTACCTACCTATATGAAAAATTTATCCAAAAAATTTGTATACGTTCTGTCTTCCATAATATTAATTGTGATCATCGGTTATTTTGTTTGGCAGAAGTATAAATATAAAATCATAAATCATTCTCTCGCCGATACAGTTGCGCAACAAACAGACAGCTTGTATATCATTAAATATGATTCGCTTCATTTTGATGCGATTGCCGGAACAGCCTCTATAAAGAATGTACAGATTATCCCTGATACAAACCGGTTGAAAAAAATGTCAGTTGACGAAAGGCCGGATTTCCTGTTAAATGTAGCCGTAAAATCTATTTCCATTAATGGGGTAAAAACGCTGAAAGCCTTGCAGGGGGATAAAATGGAAGGAGATTCTGTTATCATTGATAACCCGGATATTACCCTTTACTCAATTAAACCTTTACAAAAATCAACTCTGATCCAAAACGAGGCGAAGCAGCTCTACAGGCAACTGTTGGGAAAACTTACTCTAATAAAAGTAGGATTTGTATTTATTAATAATGTCAATGTCAGAGGAATTGATTTTCCTACAAAAGCAACTAATTTCAATTTCTTCAATGGAAATTTTTTGCTTCAGGATATGCTGATTGACAGCGCTCATCACCTGGATACCAACCGGGTTTTGTTTTGCAAACAAGCTGCTTTTACGGTTGACTCGTTTTTTTCGTATAACCATAACCGTGAAGAAATGGCTGTAAAGAAAGTGCACTTTTTAGGGAAACAGAAGTTGCTTTTATTTGACCAGATCGCAGTAAACAGGTTTGCGGATGATACCTCCCATGGAATCAGGCTGGTAGACGCCAAAAATCTCGAACTGAAAGGATTGAACTCTAACGAGGTGGTGAAAAACAAAAACCTGGCGGTTGATACGATTTTTTGTGATCATATTTCCCTTTACGAATTACCGGTGGAAAATCTAAAAACCAGTACCGCAAAGAACGGTGATGAAAAAGATTCTACAGGTTTTATGAATGTATATTCGGTTCATTTGAAACATCTGAGTTTTCCAAAATTTACTTTTGTGCCGTTTGCAGAAAGTACTTATTCCCTGGGAAATATTTCTATAGAGGTAAATGATATTTCAGCGGATAGGCTCATTGACTGGCAAAAACACCCAATGAACTATACCAAAGAAGTGGAGGTTTTGCTGGATAGATTTTCTCTGCAGTCAAAAGATAAATTATACCGTTTTAATTTCGATCATATTGCAGTCAATTCATTGCGCAAAGATTTTACGATCAACTCTTTCAATATTGTTCCGTTTGCTCCGGAAAAGCAGTTTGCCAATCATTTTCAATTCCAAAAAGACCGCTACGAGGTTTCATTATCCGGCATCTCTTTGCATGGTATTGATATGAACAGCCTTTTAGATAAACGCCTGGAAGCTTCCCAATTAGTCATCAATAAAGTCAATGCGAAAATCTATCGCGATCTGCATAAACCTCTTGATGAGAAAAGTAAAGTTGGAAATTATCCATCCCAAATGTTGATGAAACTTTCTCAGCAGTTGAATATTTCCAAGGCCACGATTAATAATGCAGATATTCAATATAGAGAGAATGAACCGGGAAGTAATAAAATAGGAGTAATTGATTTTGCAAATACGAATCTTTCTATCACCAACATTACCAATATTCCTGCAGTCATTCAAAACAAACCCCGTCTTAATATTGACTTTAAATCAAAGATTTTAGGCTCAATCCCGATTACCGGGAATTTTGATTTTTCATTAAAAAGTAATAACGGAGATTTTCTTGCAAATGGCCAGATGCCTGCTTTTGATGCACTTCAGTTGAACAAAGTCTCGATTCCCATGGCACTTATAAAGATCAGTTCTGGAAAAATTAATGGAATAGATTTTCATTTCACCGGGGATAATAACGGTGCAAAAGGCGATTTCGTAATGAAATATGAAGATCTTAAAGTGGATGTTTTGAAACGTGATAAGAAAACGAATGATATCAAGAAAAGAGGATTAGCGACGCTGGCTGCCAACCTTTTGGTGGCAAACAATAATCCAACATCTGAAGGACTCAGAAAAGAAAAACCGGAATTTGACCGCGATATTTATAAATCATTTTTTAACCTGCTTTGGAAAACGATTTTTACCGGGATGAAAAAAACAGTGGGAATACCCTAAAATTATTTCCCCGCAATATTTTCGTTACGGCGCACAATTACCGGATGCAATGAGCTGGAAGGGCACATTTTAAAATGCTTTTTAAAGGAACGGCTAAAGGAATAAATATCTGTAAAGCCCACCTCGTAAGCCACATCAGTTACCTGGCATGTTCCTTCTTTCAGAAGCTCCATAGATCTTTCCAGCCTTTTATTGATCAGGTATTGGTACGGTGACATTCCAAAGGCATTTTTAAAACATTTGAAAAAATGAAATCTCGATAAAGTGGCTTCGCTGGCAAGCATGGCAATATCCACTTTCCTGGAAACATCTTCATCCATTATATTTTTAGCTTTTATCAGTTGCCGGAGAAGTGCAGGCTTAGTATTATTAGTTGATTGACAATTTGTATTCATGGCAAAAAGTTTTTAAATCGAAAGAGGGTTCATTGACTTTGAAGAACGCCTGATTTTCAAATTTAATTTTTTAGCCGGCTCGTAAACCAAATAAATGATAAGCGGAATTTTTTCCTTGTAAATAAAAAATAAGCAGGATGAACCTGCTTATTAAAATTGAATGTTTAGATCTTATCCAAATAAATTACTGCTCAAATATCTGTCACCACGATCACATGCAATGAATACGATCAGTCCTTCTTCCAATTCCTTGCTCAAACGAAGCGCTGCTGCGGCGGCACCACCACTGCTGGCTCCTGCAAATATTCCTTCCTGTTTTGCAAGTTGCCTGGTTGTTTCTTCCGCTTCCTGCTGGGATATATCCAAGACTCTGTCTACTTTTTTAGGATCAAAAATTTTAGGTACATATTCTTCCGGCCATCTCCGAATCCCGGGAATGGAAGATCCTTCCGTAGGCTGGCAACCTATGATTTGTATGGAAGAATTTTGTTCTTTTAAATAAGTTGAACAGCCCATTATCGTTCCTGTAGTTCCCATCGAGCTTACAAAATGGGTTATTTTTTTTTCAGAATCTGTCCATATCTCAGGCCCGGTGGATTTATAATGGGCTGCAGGATTATCAGGATTGGAAAACTGGTTTAAAAGAAAATATCCTTTTTCAGCACCTTTTTTTTCGGCATAGTCACGACTGGCTTCAATACTTTCCATCAGAGTCACTTTTGCCCCATAAGCTTCCATCGTCAAAACTCTTTCGCGGGTTGAATTTTCCGGCATTGCCAATTCAATGTCTAAACCAAAAAGCGCGGCCACCAGGGCCAGTGCAATTCCGGTGTTTCCGCTGGTAGCTTCTATTATTTTTGTTCCTTTTTGAATATCACCGCGGTCTAAAGCACTTTGTATCATGTTTAGCGCTGGGCGGTCTTTTACACTTCCTCCAGGATTATTGCCTTCCAGTTTTGCAAATATTTTTACCTTTTTATTGGTATTTAATCTTTGAAGTTCCACCATCGGCGTATTTCCGACCGTATTTAAAATCGTTACATTTTTATACATTATTCCTAACAAATTTATTTTCTACAATAGTGATTTGGGGCGTTTGAACAACCAAAGAGCCTGGCGGTACGGATTGCGTAAGCCAAACATTTCCTCCAATAACAGAACCTTCGCCAACGAGTGTATCGCCTCCCAGGATAGTCGCTCCGGCATAGATTATTACATTATCTTCAATGTCCGGGTGTCTTTTTTGCCGAGCCATGCCTTTATGAATACTCATTCCGCCAAGGGTAACTCCCTGGTACATTTTCACATGGTTTCCGATCACGGAAGTCTCTCCAATCACAATACCGGTGCCATGGTCCATCATAAAATATTCGCCGATGCGGGCTGCAGGATGAATATCAATACCGGTTTTGCTATGAGCATATTCTGTGAGAATCCTGGGTAAAAGAGGTACTTTAAGTTTATGCAGTTCGTGTGCTATCCGGTAAAAACAAAGTGCATAGAAACCTGGATAAGCCCTGATCACTTCAAACTCGCACGTTGCAGCGGGATCGCCCTGGTGTATGGCTTCAATATCCGTGTTTAGAATGCGATACAATTCAGGAAGCCTATTGAAAAATTCCTCGCTGATCTTATGGTGATCATAATTTCGACAGGCTTTGGTCGCATCGAGGATCACCTCCAATTCTTCCTTTAATTTGTCTAATTCTGATCCGATTGCGGCCATAGTTGGGTAACTGCACCTGGACATTTCCGGGTACAAGAGGCAAATAAGGTTGGCCGCCCATTTTGCCATCACTTTATTAGAAGGAACCTGCTCTTTTTCCTGCTGTTTTAAAAATAGATTGTTTAAAAAATCGTCTTTCATTTTATAAAGGAACTTTTTTCAGAACCGGGGTGTAAAATTAATTTCTTTCTTTGAAGTTTACTATTTTCATCAAATGCTGTGTGAAAAAAGCAAAACTCACTTTATTTTGTATCCTTCCAGCAGTAAAGCAATAAATAACCCGCATTTTTATTTCCTGATTCGATAGCTGATTTTCGGACATTTTGTCTTATTTTATTGTGAAAAAGGAGGATGAAGTGATCGGCTAAATCTCTTTGGACATCATACCTCAATTGGTATTAAATCCTTTGCCAGCAATCATTACAGGAATTTTTTAACTGATTAAGATAACTCACGCGGCGCAAATTTAAATTTTATTCTGTCACATTTGGTTTCACATTTGCATTTGCAGGGCTAGAATAATGAGGATTTGATTAAATAAAATAAAATTATGAATCTCGATAATATAAAAATTGTTAAACAAGGAAACTTTTTTGTAAACTTTACAAAAACAAACCCATTGAACGGAACCTATTCCAAAGCTGGGCTATTCAGAAAATACAGGATAGCAACCAGTGTTTTCTTCTTTATTGCAGGGCTTACATTTTCAACATGGGCTAGCCGGATTCCGGCTATCCAGGCCAAACTTCATTTGAGTGATGCTGGCCTTGGAGGCGTATTATTTGCGTTGCCCGTCGGGTTAATGGTGAGTTTACCTGTTTCAGGTTGGATGGTTTCCCGGTTTGGAAGCAAACCATTGATGATCGCTGCGGCCATTTTATATCCCGCCGACCTGTTTTTGCTTGGTTCATCAGCATCGGTTCTTCAACTCACTGCGTCGTTGTTCTTATTTGGCGTTTTGGGAAATGTGCTGAATATAGCAATGAATACGCAGGCTATAGGAGTGGAAAAATTATATAAAAGGTCTGTGATGGCTTCATTCCATGGGCTTTGGAGTCTTGCAGGATTCAGCGGGGCGCTGATCGGAACATTCTTTGTGTCGCAACATCTTTCGCCTTTGATACATTTTTCAATTGTTGCTTTATTAGCATTTGGGCTGGTCGCATTTTTTTTCAAATATTCTTTGCCACATGATGTAGGCTCGCAAAAAGCTGAAAAATTGTTTGTTAAGCCTGATAAAAGAATTTTGTTATTAGGCATGATCGCCTTTTGTACGCTGTTATGTGAAGGAGCGATGTCTGACTGGAGTGGTGTTTACTTTAAAAAAATAGTATCAGCGCCTGCTACCATGATCACGCTTGGTTATGTAGCCTTTACCTCTACGATGGCTTTGGGACGGTTTCTTGGCGATTCGCTTGTAACTAAACTCGGCGTAAAAAGAATGTTGAAAATGAGTGGAATAATGATCACGACCGGTTTAATGCTTGCTGTTATTTTTCCGTATTTGATCACAGCGACAGCCGGATTTTTACTGGTAGGTTTTGGGGTTTCTTCAGTAGTTCCAATCGTATACGGACTAGCTGGAAAATCGAAAACAATGTCACCGGGTACTGCTCTTGCTTCAGTTTCCACCATTGGTTTTCTTGGATTTTTAGTAGGACCACCACTTATTGGTTTCATTGCCCAGGCGATCAGTCTTCGCTGGTCATTTACGCTAATAGGAATTTTAGGTTTTGG
>JBDTJV010000239.1:0-6389 GCA_039935675.1 Ginsengibacter sp.
TCAATAATTTCTGAAATTTTTATAATTATTATTTATAAAGCCAATTTTATTTCATTTTTGTGGCTTAATGTGATTGGGGCCATTTTAGTAATTCTGATAGCATTTTTGTTGCAGCTATTTATAAGAACAAAGAAAACTGAATTGGCATAAAAAAAATACTCATGACTAATTGCGCTGCTAAAATATCTGGTTGCAAATGTCAGTCCAGTAAATGAAGAAATATTCCGGATTTTTATTTTCGCCGATTTATTTCAAAAATGGTTTGGATAAAAATGATAGATCAACATACATTTACATTATCACGGTACTTTTCTTTGTCTAAAACTTCAACGGTTTTTTTATACAGTTCCCTTGATATTTCTTTCGTTGCGCCTATACAAAGTATTCCAAGCTTACCATATTGAGATAATGCGCCAATCATATGAAAAATAACGCCTTGCTGAATACTCCCATCATAGAGAAGATTATTGGCGGTGCTTATTTCCATAAGATCATGCGGAGTTAATCCTTTATAATTTTCGCTTTGAAGATTATCAGAACAGTAGTAAAAACGTTGCTGTCCTGAGCCGGTAAGGTAATATCCTGTTTTATAATCGTAGTCTCCTCCTGTTAAGAATTGCAACATTTGGTACGGGTGAGTAGTACCTCCTTTACGCAGGTTGATCTCAATTGCATAATGTTTCCATTCATTTTTTTCTTTTATTGAAATAAAATCAACGGAGAATCTTCCGAGTACACCCAAAGTTTTTAATTTTTCTGCAATTATTTTTCCTGATTCGGCTATGCTAACCGCATATTCTTTATCAGCGGGAAAATAGGCGCCAAGAAATACCTGGTTGCTTTCGCCCCCGAGAAACTGGTCGTGTGTAGAGATAATTTTTATTTCCTTCAAAGGAGTTATCCGGCATTGTACGGATGGAAAAGCTTTTTGTTCTCCATCAATGAATGCTTCCACAATGCCGCCCATTGTAGAAATTTTTTTCATAAAGACCTGGTAACTTAAATCCTGCGCCACAATCTTTATTTTTTCCGGTAGCGTTTCCTTTATCCATGATTTAAGATCTACATTTCCAGGCATTCCTTCAAACGAAAACAAAGCATTGCCTTCTCCGGAAAATCCATCATTTAATTTAATTACTGCTTTTCTTAAATGAGGGAGATTAGTTTTCAACTGAGTTAAAGCATTAATTACTTCCTGTTCTGAATTGAGGTCTTCAAAACCTGGAGGTGTGGGAATGTTACATTCTTTAAATATTTTCCTGCTGCTACTTTTTGTTCCGAGATAAAGAAGGTCCGGATCACAACCATAAATGGGTAATTTAAGTTTCAGCGCGAGTGCACGTTCTGCTTCTGTAACATTAAAGCAGGTGATATGAGCGAGATGTCCATGGGGAATACTGTTCCTGATCCGTTCTATTAATCGGGGACGGTCAAGAATTTTTTCAGTAAGCGATTTATTAGAAACATCAAAACAACTTAATGTTTTTAATCGCTGGCGTGCATGGTAGTTGGTAATCCCAGGCAAGAGATGTAAGTAATAATCCATGATGATATTATGAACAGGAGTGCTGGTTACATATATCACATGAGTATTAGGCATGCGTAACAACATCAGCAGGCAGAGCATTCTTTCTTCGTACTGAATAACTCCATCTACTTTTGCCAGTATTTCCTGGTCTAAAGTGAGGCTGGGAATAATGATTACTGTTTTTGCTGCAAGCCTGTCCGGAAAAACAGATTGATATTGATCAACAAATTGTTCCTGTAATTTTTTAAACTCTATAATTTCTTCTGGAGACGTTTTCATTTGATTAAATCCTGTTATTTATATTTTAATAGTAACAAATTCTGACAATTATATTTGTTATAAATTTTTAAAATAATTAAAATCAGAAAGTAACAAAAAATGATAAAGAAGGTGACTATTTAAACGATGCTCACCTCTTTTGATTTAATATATTCCATGACGTCCCCGGATTCAATAACCGGACTTTCAAATAAATCGCCGGTAAACCAATAGATCCATGCTTTTGTAGCGCTTCCATCTTCTTTGAAAACGGTCGTTAATTCACGATGATACAAAACAGGCGAACCCTGCTCTGCAGATAATCCTTCATAATCATCCAACTGGCCAAATACAAAGGAGAAATTTTCCTTGTTTATGAGCTTATACAATTCGCCTTTGATAAATTTATCTACACCTGTGGGTGTTGCAACAGGTCCTGTTTCCGAATCTCTTAAAATGCCTTTGACCTTGCCTTCAGCAACAAATGTAAAATACTTTACCATGTATTCGTATGCCTGTTGTTGAAAGCCTTTGCGAAGAGAACTGTATACAAAAAGTTGTAAAGAAGTATTTTCCATTATATAGAATATTTAGGTGAAAACGATCGATATTGAATCTTACAAATCTATTCTTTTAATGCTTTTTAATTTATGATGTGTCTCAGGAAAAACCATGATTAAAATCAGTAAAATTTGAAAAATTGATCAGGCTATTAAAATACAAAAACAAAAGTAAAAATTGACTTAAATGTTTGTTCACTATCAAAATATCTTTATGACCAGGATAAAAGATTACTAATCCTTTAAACGTAATAAAACTGCGCTTGCATGAGCAACCTGTAATCGGAAACTTCCATCTTTGATTATCATTTTTTCGGAAGTTTTTGGCCTCCATTTACACTCACCAGAAACTTCTGTACCCGCAAGGGTAACATGATCTTCACTCTCCATATTTGGAGCTTTAAGCCAAAAAGCATCGGCTTGAGAATATGCTTGTGGTAATGCAACTTCTAACGTTGCATCGCGGGAAATATCTTTGTTAATCACCGTGATCCAGATTATTTTATCTTTATCTTTTCTAATGGTGGCATAAGCAGAAAGATTTATAGTGTCTTTATCTAAACTCAGCTTTATCAAATCTCCTTTGCCTGCCATTCCAAAAGCCAGTATTCCGTAGTACTCCGGGCGTACGCTAACATTTCCATTCTTATCATGAATAATAGGAGAATAATGACTGATCCATCCTAACTGGTTAATATCAGTTTCCATATTGACTCCATTGCAGCCATGAGTAGCCAGTTGGAACATGTAATCCAGGCACCAAAGTGCGGAAGCAAAAGTGTTGCTTACACCAGGTTTGCCACCTCCGGAAAAAGAATTGACCTCATTTATTCTGTAGGGAACATTGCTTTTTTGAGAAATTTGTTCAAGCTGTTTAAGTTTTCGATTCCATGCGCTATCTGTGCTGAGCAGCGCTTCAATTGTGGCATTAGGTGAATGTGAACCAGTGCGATAATAATGATAAGTGAGAAGCTTAATGTCGGTTGCTTTATTTGCAAATTCCGAAAACCAATTTATATTTCCCGCAACATCCGGTCCTGAAAAAATGGCGTTCGGCAATGCAGAAATAATTGCTGCTTTATAACTAAGAAAATCAGAAAAATAAGATTGAAAATTATTGTATTTCCTGTGATAATTGCTTTGTAAATCCACTTCATTACCAATTTGAAAAGAATGCAGATCATTTCCTAAAACTCCCGCAACCGCCACAGCTTCCTGCTTTGCTTCTTCTTTGGAACCCGTACCCAGGTTTAATCCCCACATAACTTTCCAGCCTGTTGCGCGGGAAAACTTTTGTAAATTAACCAGGTCATTATGATTGATGATCGTAACTTCCTTCTCGGTATGCGCTATGGAAGTGCTATCTGTTACATATTTAGTTTGATCCGAAATGTTACCTCCGATACGAATCAATCCATGCGGATTCAGATTGTGATAAAGTTGTATTAATTTGCTATTTTGTCCACTGAAATAATTTGGTTGAGCCACTGCAGATGTTTCATAACCCAATCCGATAAAATCAGGCGAAATGGCTGCCAATATAATTTTAGGATTAACACTAATTTTTACAACACTATTATTTGAGCTTTGTCCCTGTGATCTAACACAAACAAATAGTGTAAGTATGCAAATGAAGATGGTTTGATACAGTTTACGGTTTAATAATAATTTATTCGCGACTGTGAATTTTTTTTTTATATAATTCATAATTGGAAGTATCATTAATTCACAATGATTTTTTGAAATTATATTTTATCCTCCAAACTTTTATAATTTTTTTTGAAATATCTCTAAAACGTTTTTTGAATTGAAGATAAAAGAAGCTCTCGGAACCTATATCAATCTTGACATTTCTACCAAAGCAATTAATAAAAAAGGAAACAAAGATTACTTTTAATAACCTTTGTTTCCTTCATTAAAAAAGATTATTTAATCGAACTTATCAGCTTTTCATTTAATAACACGTAATCGCTGTTGTTGGCTTCCTTAGCCAGTTCTATTGATTGTTTCGCGGAAGCAATAGCTCCTTTTTTATCTCCTAAATCTTTTTGAATTTTTGCTTTGTAGTAAACCATGTAAAAAGGTGGTTTCGCATTTTGATTAATCGCTTCGTTTATCATCTCAAGCGCCTTAGCTTTATTGTTGTCGAATTCATTGTAAAATTGCGCTGCCTGCCAATATGGTTTTTTATCAGAAGCAAGTGCGGCTTCAATTTCCGACCTTAATTTATCAGTAATATTTTCTTTAATCGGAACGTTTACAATTACATTATCCCACATCAAAGACAGATCGCAACTTTGCGGCTGGATGTTGGTAAACTGCATGGTAAATGATTCAACTTTATTGGTCATCTTACCAGCTTTTACCTTTTCCCTGAAAACGTCTTCGCTTTCCTGGTAACCGCTTACGCCGGAATTATTGAAACCCTTGTTGAGAATGATTGTCCATTCACCATTTTTATGAGGAATGGTATAAATCGCATAGCTTCCGGTATCTACTTTATGGCCTAATATTTCCACCGGGTCGTTGAACTTTATCTTGGTTGCGCCATTTGCACCAGTTCGCCACAATGAATCATAAAGTACTACATTACCAAATACATTTCTACCTTTTAAGCCAGGGCGGCTATAGGTGAGCTCGATAGAGGAAAGGCCAAAATCCTGCCTGATAAATTCCGTGGGAGAAGGCGCCGGCATTCTCAATTGCGAAAACGCGGTGCCCGAAAAAATTGCCATAAATAATAATGAGCATAATACATTTTTCATGATACATTTTTTGGTTAAACATGAAGTTAATCAAAATAAACTTTCACCGTCTGATAAAGAAGGCGATTTTGCATGTATTGGGTTTGTTTGCTCACTTTTTCCATATATCCTTCCAGGCCAAATAAGCCAGCGGCATTTCCTTTATTGATCGCTATTTCAAGATAATTGGCAGAATTAAATAAAGCCAGTTTTTCGCTTTCATGCACATCGGCATACGTTTCACTGATCTTCTCTATAATTTCATCTCTTTTGAAAACAATTTTAAAACTTCTGCCACGTCGTTGTTCTTCGAATTCTTCTTTGGTAATGTTAATAATTACATTTTCAAAATTATCAATAAAGATGATCTGTCCTTCTATAAATTTTTCTCCCAATAAAGGTCTTAAAGGATTTTTTACTTCAATTGAAACTTCCGGATCTCCGCATTCCTCCATTTTTTTTCCATCCAAAATTTTTTGAAATGCTTTGGCAAAAACATGTGTGCAATATAAAGTACTTTTTTTCTTTGAAATTTCTAAGGGTAAACTGACCATTTTCTGTGGCGTTTCTTCCAGGATCATCGTGATCAAACCATTATCTGCACAGCCGATATATTGTTCATTATGTTCAATCAATAATAAGTGATCAGGTGGCTTATCAAACATATCCACCATCACGATATGAAGAGTTCCGGCAGGGAAATTTTTAATGGCGTTACGGCAAACATAAGCTGCCTGCGGATAATTAAATGGAGACAGATCATGTGAAATATCGATAATGTTAAACTGTTCGTTTACCTGCAATAATTGCCCCTTTATTGCCCCGGTTAAAAAATCCTGTCGCCCGATATCTGATGTAAGAGTTATTAAAGCCATTCAAAAATTTATATCAATTTTTTTAAAGGTAGTGAATGAACAATTTTATTTTCTCAAAAAAATTATTTGATCAATTCTCCATTTTTAAAAAAGAATTTTCTTGTTAATTTATCTGTTATAGAAGGGAAAAATTTATTCATATAAACAGTTTCTTTTCCTGTAAAAGTCAATACCAATGTGCGTTTCCTTTTTTTAATTGCTTTGATGATATGCCGCGCGCATTCTTCAGCTGTCATTAATTTCTCTTCTTCCAATGGGGATTCGCCTTGCGGTTTTGTATCCTTGTTCAGCGCTACATTCCTGATATTCGATTTTGTAAAACCAGGACACACCCACATTACATTTACACCGGTTTCAAGTAGTTCTGTTCTTAATGCCTCCATCCAGCCATTCAAGGCAAATTTGCTGGCGCTATAACCACTTC
>JBDTJV010000240.1:0-5936 GCA_039935675.1 Ginsengibacter sp.
CTGATAGCAAAGATTTGTAGGTTAGAGAAAGCGTTTGTGCAAACCGTGGAAATATTTGTTGCGGTGCCTGTTGCAATTGATTAGTAAAGGTTAAAAAATTACTGAGATAACTATAAGAAGATTGTAATGAGTCTTTATATTTTCCACTGAAGATTGCATTACTGTAAACATATTGCGAACCAAAATTCAAATAAGTTAATGAACGCTTTCTGCTGAAATTTAATGGGATATTAAAACCTGCATAAGGTTCAAATTGATTGAAATGGATTAAGTTTTGATGAAATAATGAACTTCTGTCGATTAAATAATTGGCACCTGCTGAAAGATAAGGGAACCAGCCTCCGTAAGTTGCAGCAAAGGAAACTTCTTTATATTTTTCTGCCCGGTCATAAGTAAATGAAAGATTGGATTGCAAAGTGTTCAAAATGTTTTCACCCACAAGAGTTAGCGTATAAATCGGATCATTTATAGCTGGTTCAATACTATGGAAATTAAAAAGCTGAAAGCTTTTTGGGTAACGGGATATTTTAAAAGTATCGTTGGGAACCTCTTTTAATAAATTGGCATTTGTTTTATTAAGGACGGTTATGCCAAAATCCGGAAGAGGAATTTTGATGTCGTTGGTATCTTTTGGAAGAAACTGAACAGATGATAATTTGCTTTCCTGCAGGCGGTTGCCTTCTGCTGTAAAGGAAGTCCATACGAGCTTTTGGTGATGTATCGAAGGATGATATCTTCCAATTCCCTGTTCGTCGGGAGCTATTAATTGCCAAAGTTTTTTATCTGAAAATGAATAAGCAAAAAGCTCATCATTTTTTTTATAAGAAATAGAAAAATAAAGTGTGTCATTCTTCACAGAGGGAAATCCAATCACATTAAAAGAAAAAGGAAGAAGCATTTCAGTTTGATCGTTTTTCAAATCAATTTGTTGCAACGACATTTTCCCTGCAGAGTTTCTTACTGCCGTGATTATTTTTTTATCATCGAAAAATTTGGGATAAGTATAAAAAAGATGATGAGGATTGGGAATGATTTTTATTAATTTTCCGTTGTGTGCATTTAACAATTTTAAATAGCAATTTCCGGCAGTTGATTCATCTACTACCACAATTCTTTTTCCATCTGCGCTGATATCAGGAGAAAAATATTTTGTTTTACTGGTTAACGTTTGTTGATGGCCGTTAGTAATATCAATTATTTGTAGTTCGCTGTAATCACGATATCCCCAGCGAATATCCGGGCGGAACGAGGTATAAACGATTTTTCCATTCCGATAGCTGAAATAATCATCCAGCGTATAATCAAGGCTTCGTATTTTATGTTCTTCCCCATTGGGTTTCCGGATAATAAATGCAGAATTTTGTTTAAAAGTATTTTTTACAAAAATCAAAGAGCCATCTTCTGTAAATGAAGGAAACTGTTCATCCCGGTATGTTCCTAAATTTACATTATTGTTATGTTCAATCGCTTCTTCATTTGTTCCTGTTGAAGCTTTAAAAAAATCAAGGGCGTTATTTCGAAATGATAAAAATGAAAGTCCCGAATATTTTTTTATGGCATGCTGAAAAGGGTAGAAGAGACTTTTATAAGCCGCAGAATACTGGGTTACATTTTTCCAAAAATAATCGCCGTACTTTTCCCGACCGTAAGAAACCAACATATATCCAAGCGGATAATGATTCGGAACGAAATCTTTCAAGGATCCATTTCTTAATTTCATCCAGCTGTAATTTTTTCCGGCTTTCCAGAGAGACCGGTAATCATTAAAAAATGCGGGTAAATGGCCACGCCCCTGTTCGCTTACATTGGTTTCATTATAGACGGCATCGCCTTCGTAAAACCAGTTAGGAATCGCCGCATTATTTGCAAGCGCCTGCCCTTCTTGTCCAAAGATAATCCGCATTACTTTTGAGAGCCCGACATCAAAATTATTGTATTGTTCCACATGCCGGTATTCGTGGATAGCAAGCTGGTCGGACCATGGAAGACTTCCCATTTCAAAACTGTTTTGATCAGGTGTCATATAAAACTCGCTTCTGAATGGACCTAAATTAACGTATGCATTAGAGACAGTAGTTTGATTTTGAAGAACAAGGTTTATTTTTTTGGATTGATTGCCGATCGTTTTTTCAGTAGGGCCTTTAATAAAAGAAATAATATTAGCAATTCTTGAAGAGATTGAATCATACCCTTTCGGAAAAATGATCCTTGCGGCCGGGGTGTTGATTTGTTGCCATTTTATTGAGGAAGGATCGCCGCCGAAAATCTGGGCTGAAATATCAGAATAGAAAAAGAGAAGCCCAAAAGTGAGAAATAATTTCAGGAGGCGCAGCATAAAATTTTTTCTAAAATAAAGATAATAAATGTTTTATTGGTTTGAGGAATAACAATAGGCAGTTATTTATCTTAACTTTATAATACAGAGCCTGATTTTGCGTTTTAGATGACCATTTCTTCTATTTTATTATGAAAAAGGTTTTTTCGCTTGTATTGTTGATATCCATTCTCATAAGCTTCTCCTGCAAAAAGGCGATCCAAAATGCTGAGCAATCATTGCTGCAAAAGTATTTTGACACATATGTGATAGGCAACAATTTTACGGTCACATTGGCTACAGACAGCGCCACTGATATTACCGCAGATTATTCAGGCTATACCTTTGTGCTTCTGAAAACAGACGAGTATCATGGTCCTCTGCAGGCAAATAAAGGTGCTGTCCAATATATGGGAACGTGGAGTTCCAACGATGATTATAGCAAGCTGGATATCTCGTTACCGGATTCAATTCCTGTATTTACCTTTCTAACGCGAAGCTGGCGCTTTACAAAGAAAGCCAATCCTACATTACAATTAGCGCCATGGGGGAGTGATGAGCCTTTGGTGCTTAATATGACTCATCAATAAGATTTTTTATCAGAAAGGAAGTCTCTTTTATTTCGAATTATCCTTTTGGCGAAGTCTTTTATATCAATCAAAGATTGGACTGTTAAAAACAAAAAAGGAACTGCTGTTTTTTGATATTTTGACAACCAAATTGGGAATAAGAGGAAATGATAATTTCAATGGTCAATTCTAATTGGAAACAAAGAATAGGATTTTCAATTTTCTAAGAATTGAAATTCCCAAAAAAAATATCAGAACTTAGGTACAGTAAACAAGCAATTAACGACGATTTTTATTTTGTAAAAACTCTGGCAATGTAAAAGTTTTTCAGAATGAAATTGTAATCTAAAAAAGTTGGTCTTTTCATTAGCATTGCGAGAAGATATTCACTCAAGGTAAAACAAAATCAAATTTAATCCACCTTATATCTGTACACAACTCTTCCCACATTGCCATTATCGTCAATGCCTTCAATGGTTACTTTATAAATTCCTTTACCATCAGCATTATAATAATCAAACGTTGCGTTGCCATCTTGGTCCGTTTTTATTCCCGGATTCCAGTAGATAGTGGAGCGCAAGTCGGGTTGTTTTGAATTCACATTTGTATGATCATATTTGGGAGAATAAAACGCTCTTGCCTTATAAAATCCCATTGGGGCTATTGGTAAAACTCCAACAGACGAAATATCCGGATATACTCCCTGCTTGGTAGTAATTATTAATACTCCGTTTCCGCCGCCCATTCCGTAAATACTTGCGCTGGCATTTTTTAAAACTTCAATAGTTTCTACTTGTGAAGACGGGATGGCGTTCACATCAAATCCTGAAATGTTTCCATTCGAAGTTTCGCGGTTAACCTGAACGCCATCTATTACAACTATCATTGGAACTGTACTGAGAGGTGGACTTAGAGAAGGAACACCATTGACAAAACTAATCCCATATAATCTTCCATTCAAACTTGTTCCTAACTGTCCTCCGATCCTTTCAATTTCATCCGCATGCATAACCTGGTCGGCATTGCCGGCCCCGGCAAGGCTTTCCGTTTGGTAATGATTGTCCAATGACATTTTACCTTTTAATATTACCGGTTTCAGCAATTTGCCTTTAAGATGGCCAGACTCTTCCTGAGCTTTTTTGGCATTATCAAGATATACAGTCATCCCGGAATCGCTTACAGTTGACAATGAATATTTTTTATTTGCGATTATAAAAGGTTCCTCCTCATTTTGAAAATAAGTGAATTTAATTGAATTGCGTCCTTTAGAATTTACAGCGTTTAAAATGAAGTGTGTTGTGTCTGTAAAATCAAGGTTTGAAAAGCGGAATAATCCCTTGTCGTCTGATTTGGTGCTTAGCAAAATGCGGGTTTGTGAAGGGATTAGATTAACAGTTGCATTTGCTAAAGGCATTCCATAAAGATTAGTTACTTTACCCTTAATCATTAATGCTTTTTCCACGCCAAAAGATAATGGAGTGTAACTGGTATCCATCACCTGTTTCCATTTAAATCTTCGATAGCCTTGTGTCATCAGCAGTATGTCAAGGTTTCTCCTGGCAATATCGCTGGTATCACTAAAATAATAACCGGGATGTTCTACATAGCCTTTCAGATCGGATGTTAGGAGTAAATCAGTTAATATGGTTCGTTCATTTTTTTCGTCTCCGGGCTCTTCGTTTTCATCAATTACAGAAACCGAAAAATGTCCTGAAACCGAAGAATCTGCCTGGTCTTTTGCATTCAGTTGTAAATTGACTTTTTCTCTGGTGATATAAGCAGTTTTGTCTGCATTAATGCGCAAGTTAAGCTGGTCGTTATTTTGTATAAAAAATAAGCGTTCACATAAGGGTTCATTATCGGGAGAAAATAAGGTAACCTTGGTAATACCTCCAAGCAGAAGATGTTTTTGCATGTCAAGAGTAATGGTTTGAGCATCCAGGTTGAAGTTATAAGAAATTGCTTTGCCCCCTGAATAAATAAATAGAAGGAAAGTTTTGTGTCGGTTGGCAATGATATAAGTATCGCTTACTGATAGCTTGAATGAGATAACAGAATTGGAATTATTATTTACCGATAGCGTTATTCCTGAAGTATCCGATTTTGGAAGATTAACCGTGTCCTGGATCCCATTGGCAAAATTTAGTGCTGCTTTATAAGTTTTCCCTTTTTCAGGATTTAAAAAAAAATACCCCATGCCCAAATGAGTTGATTGAAATTGACAAACTTCATCGTCCTTATTATCCAGGATGATTCCATTTACATTTATGCCTGACCCGTTTTCATCAATTGCTTTAAAAGCTATTTTTGAATGAACGCCGGTAACATAATTTCCTCCTTCAGGAAAAAATTGCAAGTCGGGTTTTTGACTTATATTCTGTAAAGGTTGTGCGGGATTTTGGGTTTTTTCATCATTTACTATTGAACCAATAGTGATCGTTTTATAAAAGAAATCCGATTCGCCATAATTCCTCATTAATTGCGTATAAGCTCTTATCCTGTAATTTCCTTCAGGCAATGATTCCGCCAATGCAAAATCGCCCCATGTGAATCCGCTGTCAAGCCTTAATTTTATGGATTGATCAATTTTGTTTTCCGGATCAATAAGATCAACGTGAAGAACGCCGCTCATTTCAGAGGGTTTATGTTGTTCTCCTTCGGTTACATAAGCTTTAAAATAAATAGTATCGCCTGCTGCATAATAAGGTTTGTCAAATTGCAAATAAGCGTTTTCAAAAGGTTGGTGAGAAAAAAAACTTTCCACTTCGTTGACTATACTTGATTTTCCAGTTTCTGATTGAGCAATGCTTACAGCATTAAAGCAAAAAATGAAAGAGAATGATAAAAGGGTAACTTTTAAATATCGATTTTTTTTCATCATAAGTAATATTAATTGATATTTGATTACTGTTTTCAAGTGCCTGAATCAAATTGCCCTTCTCTAAATTTTCCGTAATTAAGATTTCCCGAATATAATTCATAAGCTTGGTTGCGATTCAGATTTCGCTTTGGATAAAATCTCTGTGGTGTAAATTAAGAAACACCAGCCCGAG
>JBDTJV010000241.1:0-8784 GCA_039935675.1 Ginsengibacter sp.
AAAATAAAACGAATCGTAAAATTTTTATTAATTAATAATCATTTAAAAAAATCATTATGGCAGGAACATGGCATCAGTTAACCAATCAGCCTACATTTAATACAAGTACTATGATACTACTTACTGACGGTAGGGTAATGGCACAAGAAGACGGTACCAATCATTGGCATGCATTAACTCCTGATAATAAGGGAAGTTATGTAAACGGCACATGGTCGTCGCTGGCTGACATGCAATACTTTCGTCGTTATTATGCATCAGGCGTTTTAAAAGATGGGCGGGTAATAGTTTGCGGTGGTGAGGATAACAATGTTGGTACGGGAGATGATACAAACAATTGCCAGATGTATAACCCGGCAACCAATTCGTGGACAAATATTGATCCCCCTGCAGGCTGGTCCCAGATAGGCGATGCCAGTTGTTGCGTTTTACCGGATGGCCAGTTAATGATAGGTTCTTTGTTAACTACAGCCTGTGCCATTTATAACCCTTTAACTAACTCCTGGGCAAATGCAGCAAGCAAGGCTGTAAAACCAAATGAAGAAACATGGATTTTGCTGCCTGATAACACCATTCTTACTGCGCAGTGTTTTTCACCTTATCAATCAGAAAAATACAACATCTCATCTAATACATGGCAAAATGAAGGCGCTATACCCGTCTCGCTAATTAATCATACTATGGCTGAAATAGGACCAGCTATGTTGTTAAACAATGGTAAGGTTATTTATTTTGGCGCAGATGGAAGCAGCGGTCACGGTAAAACTGCCCTATACACTTTACCATCCAGTCCAACTGGCACCGGCACCTGGGCTCCAGGTCCGGATATTCCTAAAGTAGGAAACGACGTAATGGTTTGTAACGATTGTCCTGCTTCTCTTTTACCAAATGGCAAAGTGCTGTTTAGTGCTGCAAAATATTTGAATAATGATTGGGGTAATCCAATTTATTTCTTCGAATATGATCCTGTTGCCAATACAATATCTCAGGCACCTACTCCATCTAATAATGGTGCCCAACTCTATTGGAGCAGGCTAATGCTGTTACCTACCGGCCAGGTTCTTTTTAGCCCAGGTTCTAAAAATGTGCAGGTTTATACACCCGACGGAGCACCACAAAATGCCTGGAGGCCTGAAACTACCTCGGTTAAGCAGCATTTGAATTTTACTGATTACATCGTTAAAGGAAAACAGCTGAATGGATTGTCTCAGTCAAATATTTATGGCGATGATTGTTATTCTGCTACAAATTACCCTTTAGTAACATTGAAGGATAGTACCGCACACGTTCATTATTGCAAAACCTACAAGTTTAGTACTATGGGTGTTGCAACCGGTGCAAATCCTCATTCATTTTATTTTGATCCCCATGGATTATCGTTAGGAACCTATCAGATGAATGTAATTGCCAACGGCATTGCTTCAGCTGGCCAAAACATAAAACTTGTAACTGGAATTATATCTAAACGTGTTGGTGACTTTGATGGTGATGGAATAGCTGAAATACTAGTAACAAGCCCTTGGGGAATTGGGATATTAAAACAGGCGGGAGCAACCATGACCGCTATAATGATGGCGCCAAACGGCACCCGTTTTGGTGGGTGGCTGCTAAATACGGCAGACAACATTATTGGCGAAATTGCCGATTTTGATGGCGACGGACATGATGAAATTCTTATCACAAGTCCGTGGGGAATTGGGATACTAAAATTTTCAGGTGGTACGCTTACAGCGCCGATGATGGCTCCAAACGGAACCCGTTTTGGCGGCTGGCTTTTAAATTCTGATGACAACTATTTTGGTCCCGCCGCCGACTATGATGGCGACGGTCATGCAGAAATTTTAGTAACGAGTCCATGGGGAGTTGGCATTCTAAAATTGTCTGGAAGCACTTTAGCAGTACCAATGATGGCTCCAAACGGCACCCGTTTTGGTGGCTGGCTTTTAAACACCGGTGATAACGATTTTGGTCCTGCTGCTGATTATGATGGCGATGGTCATGCCGAAATCTTTATTTCAAGTCCATGGGGAATAGGCATACTTAAATTAGCAGGAGCATCGCTCACAGCTCCTATGATGCAGCCTAATGGAACCCGCTTTGGCGGCTGGTTGCTAAATACTGCTGACAACGATTTTGGGCCTTCAGGTGATTATGATGGCGATGGACATGCTGGCATACTGGTATCAAGTCCATGGGGACTGGGTATATTAAAATTGGCAGGAGCATCAATGACCGCAACGATGATGCAGCCTAACGGCACCCGTTTTGGTGGATGGCTATTAAACACTGCTGACAATGCATTTAGTACCGCCGCCGACTTTGATGGTGATGGAAGGCCCGAACTATTTATCAGAAGTCCGTGGGGTGTGGGCATTTTAAAACAGACAGGTGCAACCATGACCGTCTTGATGATGGCCCCAAATGGAACCCGTTTCGGCGGCTGGCTTCTAAACACTGTTGATAACAATTTTGGCTCAGCAGGTAAATATGCCGGCGGGCGTCTGTTCGATATTTTTGTAACAAGCCCATGGGGTATTGGTATCCTTCAATTATCAGGAGCTACATTAGCGGCACCAATGATGCAACCCAATGGAACACGCTTTGGCGGCTGGCTTTTAAATACATCTGATAATATATTTTAACAAGCTCGTTCGAAAAGTGCATTCAAAATTATTTTTATCGAAAGCATTTAAATCCAAAGGAAGCAGTCAAAAATTTACAAAATTTATTGAGAGAATTTTCTGGATCAGTGTGGAATAGTGACTTCTAAAATAACATAATTTAGTTGGTGCATCAAAATCTGTTTTAAGATCTGTATTGAAGCTTTTGTCTTTTGCTTTTAAGCAATGATAAGCTAATCTCAAATATTCATCGCTCATCGCATTCATATCTGTTGGTTCTTTTTGCCCTGAAGATTTTCGTGAATGTTGCAGCATGCCTTTTACAATAGCATCTGTTCTTTTACCAGCATTGGAAAAATAAATATCGTTCCGCAAGATATCGGAAGAGTATTATTAAACCTTTATAACAATGCTTTCTGCGCCTGTGCTGAGCGAAGCCGAAGTGCAGTAAACGGACAAATAAGTCAGAATCTTATTTTGTTTGAGCCAACAGTTTCAGTAACAACAAAGAAGTCCAAAAACCATGTAATCATCACCGTTAGTGATAATGGAAATGGGATTCCTCAAAAGATCGTAGATAAAATTTTTCAACCTTTCTTTACTACTAAACCAACAGGCCAGGGAACTGGTTTGGGTTTAAGCTTAAGCTATGTTATTATCAAAGCACATATTGGGAAATAAAAGCGGAAATCAAAGAAGGCGAAGGGAGTGACTTTGTTATTATTTTGCCTGCAAAATCCTAAAAAGAGAAACGTTTTCTATTACAGGATACCTGCAGGTTTGTTATTCCACTTTTATAAATCACTTCAATACTTACTTTATTGGCACTTATATTATTATAAAAGACAACTGTTTTTTTTAAGGCCCATACCTTTTTATTCTTACGTTGATGAAGAGTGTAATTTATTATTCATCGCCATTTCTCTTCCAATACCACCATCTTCGGTTGTCCAATTAATGCTTCCGTTTTCCAGTTTAGCTGATACAGTTACTTACCACTTTTTTTGGGTATCATGCCATGCCAGATTGCATTTTCAATAAACGGTCGCAAGAATCTTATCTTAAAAATATTACCGCGCAATATTTACCGGAACTGGTCTTAGATTATGGAGAACATGATCTTGAACACTACATTTATAATTAAAGCAGATATAATTTTGTATGCAGAGGAAAATTGGCCTTTATTTTATCGCTCCATGTGCTATTAAAAATTCAGCCGAAGCATTATAGCCATTTAGCATCGCGTAATTTAGTGGTCTAAGCTCGTTGTCTCCTTTCGCATTAACATCTGCTCCACTGGCGACAAGAATTTTCAGACTTTCGAATACAACACCAGGTTGCAATTTCATCTGAAACAATATTTGAAGTGGAGAAAATTGAGCTCCAAACTCATCATCCTTAATATTTACATCTGCCCCGGAGCGAATAAGCAGTTTTATTATTTCAAAGTAGCCGCTTACTACTGAATAAAACAATGCTGTTCTATGGAAAGAACCGGTTAGGTTGACATTAGCGCCGGTTTTCAACAAAAATTCTATCATTGGATACTGATTGTGTTTGGCCGCAGTTACTATTGGGGGCTCAAGTTCGAATTTACCATTAATATCAACGCCAGATTTCAATAAAAACTTTGCAATATCTATTTGCCCATTTTTTGTTGCAGCATCCAGTAAACTTTTGCCAAAGCTGTTTACTTCTTTATCGCCTATGTCAATTGATTCTTTTTTAATTAAATATTCTAAGTTTTGTATTTTTCCAGCTTCTGCAGCCCATATAACCGGTTGATTATCTTTCTTGTCCAATGCCTTGATCCGGGCGCCTGCATTGATCAATAACGATATGACCCCGGTGTCTGCATAAGCAGCGGCATAATGAAGAGGTGTTGCTTTTTGATCGTCGGCCTGATTTATATTTGCGCCTTTTGCCAAAATATTTTTAATAGCAATTATATCCATTTCAATAACGGCAACTATTAATGGAGTCCATCCTCCTAATAATGACTTACCAGAAAAATTTTTAGTTTCTGTTTTTGCTCCTGCATCTACTAATAATTTTACGGTTTCTGTCCTTCCGGTTTCCAATGCCCATTCTACCGGCGGATCTCCATCTTCATCTAATGCGTTTAAGTCAGCGCCTGCATTTATCAGAAGTTTGACTACCTCGGTATTTGCATAAGCTGCCGCATAATGAAGCGGTGTTGATTGACGATGATCCCGTTGATTTACATTTACCAAATCATTCGAGAGAAGGTTTTTAATGGATGCTATGTCTCCATTGCGTGCGGCGTTATGCAGTGGTGGCAGGCCATTTTCATACATAACAAGCAATTGAACAGGATACCCCCAATGATTTATCTTCCTAATAATACTATCAATATTAATTGCGCGGCCGAAAGGTGGCTGATCGGCTGTAATTAATCCCGCTATTCCGCCATTTTCATCGAGAAGGCCACCACCTGAATTACCCCTTGTGATGAATGATGATTGAAAAGAAATATCATTTCCTAAAATGTCAGAAACTTTATCCGGATTTACTGGCATTGCCCATTCTGAACCATTGGGATTGCCCAAGGCAAACACTTTATCTCCAGGTTTAATTGATGATGCTTCAACTGAAGTATTTAATTTAACAGGGAATGAGTCTTTATTTGGTAAATATTTTACACCTATCAAAGCTAAATCCATCGTGTCTTCATTACTGTATTTTAAAATGTGAGCCTCAAAAAATTTATCTGGTTTTGATTTGAATTTTACCTGTATTTTATTCGACTGTTCTCTGCCATTATGAAGAAGGTGGTAGGCGGTTGCAATTAATAATTCATCCTTTTTGAGACCAACAATTATCCCAGCTCCGAATTCCTCGGATCCATCCATATCAGCATTTATCATAACAATTAATTGCTTGGTTCTTTCAAATTCTTCACTCTTTGTTTTATCTTCATTATCCTGTGCATTTAACATTTTGCAAAGGGTGACAAGGAATAAAAAAGGAATCCAAAAAATGAAAAGTTTTTTCATTGTATTATTTTTTACGTTGTAGTCTTCCACCAACTTTTAATACCAAGAAAAAGTCCAAAAAAATAAACAGTTGTTCCCCATAAGAGTGTCAAAGAATGTCGTGCTTTAAGCCATTCAAGGTACGTTGGCATAAGGCTAATGCGATCTTCTTTTCCTCCGGTTGATATTCCACCTGCAAGGCCACGAAATGTAAATGAAATCTGATTATTCTGTAGTTTAACGTTAGTAATAGACCCATTTAATTTCTTAAACCGGATCTCCTCTGAAGGATGTAAGGTATGCTCTGCTTCACCGAGAGATTCAAAATATAATTTCCCCGATCTAACGCCTGAAACTTGCTGCAATACTGTATTTTGATTATCAGTATATTCATCAACATGAAAAAAAGAAAGACTATCTATAAAGATCTGTTCATTAAAAATATTTTCTTCATCATTCAGCGGCTTGATGGTTATATCCACATCATTGCTCCCCGACTGTAGGATAAACGATTTAGGAATGTGGAAACTCAATTGCCTGGGTGGAATTCCGGGTTGCCCTGTTTTTATTGTACCAAGCACATCTGCTTTTAAAACTAATTGTGAATCTCTTACTAAAAGATTAAGGAAACCTGGACCTTGAAAAACAGGCTGAATCCATACAATAGCTTTTGATTGGAGCATCAAAGGCGAAAGCGTAAGTGATCCTTCAGATTTACTATTAGTGTCTTTTTCTAATTTTATAGCATTGACTGATGCGTCTTCAAGCCCAGGTATTTTATTTCCACCGGTATCAATTCCCGGAAATTGAATTTGCTTTAAACCTGAAACACCCAGGGAGGAAAGGTTTATAGTTTTTGATATTAGCTGGCGTTGAGACAATCTGAAGGCGGCGTCAGAAACAGAAACATCCATATTGATTTCGGTTGAGGATATCCGTGCAAAAAGGAGGATGCTTACAATGGCCAATGTTACAAACAATAAGGTGATTACCGGCCAATGTGAAGGAGGAATAGTAGTCTTATTTGTCTTGTTTAGGATTGCAATTAGCTCTTCAAGCGCCTTTAATTCTTCAATCTGTGATGGCTGGGGTTGCTTATTTGTTTGCAATGCTTCATTACAAACTTTTTCTGCCTTTTCTTTCAGCAGGCAGCTTAGCTTCTCCAGGTCACTAATTTTACTTGTTTTCATGAAAATGTTTCAAGTTATTCAACCGGGTTATAAAACCAGATTTCAATTGACGAAGTGCCACCATCACGTAAAGTTGCTCCTGCTTCAAGGTAATAAATTCCTCTACCTTTTAACCCTGAAATTGGAATGATAACAGGTCTGTCAGCAGGATAATAACCATAACCTAATTTTTCTCCCTCTTTAACAACAATACCTGGCTTTCCATCTTCCTTTATTTGCTGAATGCTCACATAAATTTCCGATAATTCCACGCCTGGTAAAAGAACAAATTTAAGTTCCGGTTTATTGTCAACCACCTTTTGTTGGCTAATAGTAAGCGGAATATAAATATCGGTTTCTTTCCCGTTTATGAGATATTTTGTAAAGCCAACAACGCCTATATCAGGCTTCATAATATTTAAGGTTGAAAGAATATTTACAGGCCAGTTAAATGAATTTTTTTCATCTGAACAATATGTATCCATCCTGTAATAAAGTTTTCTTTCAATTCCACGTGCCCTTACACGGATGATGTTATTTGATGGAAATTTATCCCAGGTGATTTGAAGAGGTTTTCCTGAGCTTAAATCATAGGCTTCAAAAGATTTTGTAAATGAAACTACCTGTAAAGCTGTACTGCCTAATTGCTGAATATAAACTCCTTCACACCTGTCCCCAAGATCGTGATAGCTTAGTGGATTCTTTGAGTTCACCGGTAATGACATATCGCATCTATTTTGAGCACAGAGTTGCATCCCGAACGCCATTTGTAAGAATAATAATAAAAGCTTAGTAATAATTATTGATTTCGTGTTCATCTAAATAATGGCATTTTCATAGATTTAAAACAGGTAAAAAATTGCTTCTTTGATTAAAAAATTATTTCTTGCCAACTGAACTGATCTAATATATTTTAAAAGTAATCAAATTAATAATAAATCATATTACTAACTTGAAGAGCCAATTTGCCAGAATTTAATTTAGGCCGGGAAGTATCATTTAATAATCGGTGAGACATTATTATGCAATTTAAAATCACTTAATGCAGTAGGTAGTTTTTTTCGTTCTTTCCATGAGTTATAATGACATTGAATGCGTTTAATCCTTTAGTCGGGCTTTAACACCTTTGAAATTGTTTTATTAATATGTCTGCCGCGTCGATTGCGATTGAGTTATTTCTTAAACAATCGTAGGAAAATCTTTTAATATTTTTTTTGAAATTTCAATTGTGAACAGGAAAATTTAGAAGTATGACAACTTTCTTTAAAAGGCTCAATGGTGTTGGAATTCTCCCAATATTTACCAGGTCCTTCTGCGGGATTGTGCATTGCAAATACGGGGGCCTGGGTTATTAAAATTGAGAATCGTAAAAATGGCGGTGGTTGCCGACAGTCCCCATCAAAAATCTTTGGCTTGATTACAGAATTACTAAAAAATTGCTCAAATATATCGGAATAGTAAAACACTGACCAAACTCATCAATTTCACTGACCGTTATCCTTTAACCAAACTGTCATTTACAATATTTTTGACATAGAATTTAATATTCTATTCTTTTAATCATTATTAAAAAAAAGCCAGAACACTAGAGAGAAAGTGACGGATACAATTTTCTGCTTTTTGTGAGTCTTTTTAATGCCATCTGATCTGGAAAAATAAGAATAGGTTGACGTAACGGATATAATTATTGGTCTTTCAGTAAAACAAAAAAACATGCACTCAGAACCTATAAAAGACGGATTAATTCCAAGGGCTAATTTATTAGTCAGCCAGTTTCGGAGTGAAAATGAAACATGGAACCGAACGCTTGAGTCCTTAACGGATGAGGACGTAAATTTAAAAATGCGCCTTTCTGAGATTTTAAAAAATATGGACCAGCGTGATGACAGATTATTGGAACCAATTGAACACTTTCACAATCGATTATTAAAAATAAATGAAACAATAGCGTTTTTACGCCTGGAAGTAAATAAAATTGAAAAGCAATTATTGCAGAAG
>JBDTJV010000242.1:0-2914 GCA_039935675.1 Ginsengibacter sp.
TTAGTGGATTTGCGGAATACTTGACAGCACGGTCAATTCCCACGCCGGTTAATGTTGTGTCTTTTTTGGCTTTTCCTGTTTGCGTTTGATACACATAATTAGCATAAATTTCAGCAAACCTCGAAGACAGAATTACAGACTTAGAAGAAGTATCATTAGTCTTTACATCAAAATGCAGCGTCCAGGGGGATTCCAAATTCATATTATCATTTACCGTTCCGAACGGCAATGCGATAAAATCATTTTTAGTTTTTAAAGTAAAAACGGAATCATGCGAAGTATAAACCAACCCATTAGAGTCACTTAAAATTCGTCTTTTTGTCATATCGACGTTTGGTATATCTTTTAGTGGTTGATAACGTTTTACAAAGTCTTCATAATTTTTCGATGCTTTGGTTCCCCACAATTTTTCCGAAAAAACCCACATACTCGGCATTACCAGTCTCGCAATTTCATTCATAGTATAGCCTTGTGGGCCAAAGTCAAGCCACACATGAAATTTCCCTCCTAACAAATGTGGATCATTTTCCGAAAGATTGTTTTCTGGTTTTTCAATATTGAAAAGTGCCGGTGTCCAATGATCATAAACAAATTCATTGTCAATACCGTAATAGGGAGCGCCGGGAACAAGGTATGTCCAATTTTGGCTGGAATTAATAATCTTGTAACCCTTATCTGCCTTTGCTTTGGCATCATCGGTTTCCCACATGTCAATTACAATATTCGTATCCGGCTGCGTAGTTCCTGGCATGTATTCATAGCCCGACCATATACGAACCCGCTTTCCTTTTTTGCGTAAATAACGATTGAAATAATTGATATAATTTCGAAATGCCTCTCCGTATTTTACCTTTTCCGCACTGTCCTTAATAGCCCGCAAACGATATTCATCCGTGCCGATATGAATATCCGAAGCGGTAAACAACGGAACAAATTCATCAAAAACTTTTTCCATCAATGAATAAGTTCCTTTATTCAAAATATCCAAATAATTAGCCCCTAACTCCGGCTGCATCAAATCCGGGAATATATTTGTGAAGCACTGAGCATGACCGGGCGAATCAAATTCAGGAATCATCGTAATGCCCATTTGCAAAGCATAAGTTTGTAAATCTATAATTTCTTGTTGGGTATAAAATCCGTCTTTCGACGTTAACTCAGGAAATTTTTTCGATTCAATTCTAAATGCGGAATAACTACCGGCAGAAGCATCGTTAAAATGCAAGTGCAATTCACTATACTTTAAATAAGCTAAACAGCGAATGTACTGTTTCAAAATATTGAGAGGAAAATATTTTCTCGCCACATCCAACATCATGGCCCGGACAGGATACGAAGGATAATCTTCAATCGTTCCTGCAGGCAACGATAAATCATTTTTATTTAGCCTCAACATTTGCAGCAAGGTTTGGGTTGCATTCCACATGCCTGTATAATCGGCAGATTCAACAATTATTTTTTTACCAATTTTTATTAAATAAGCTCCTTCTTGTTTTTTGGAAATTGGTTTCAATTCAAAACAAATATCACCCTCGTTTGTTGCGGCAGTAGTTATGGGCAATGACTTTGAGAAAACTGTTTGCACGTCATTTCTGAAAATATTTATTTGGGAAATTATTTTAGAATAATCTTTATTAGAAACACAAATTTTTGATTGGTTAGTCAAAACAAATTTTCCCGTTTGTATTTTCCATTCTTTCACAGCAGGCACAATTTGCAATGGCAAATTTTTATTCTGTGCGAAAAGAGAACCATAACTGCATAATACAATTTGCAATAAGAATATTTTTTTCATATTATTTGAATTCTTCCCTTTTTTTGTTTTTCATTTTTAATTTATTTCACCATAGTAGATAGTGAAGATAATATGGCGGGTTAACTAATATCCTCCTGCAATATCTCTTGTCAAATTAAAAAAAGCTCCTTTTTCTTTGTTTACTACCTGGTAAAGTTTCCAATTATCTTTATCAATTTGATCCAAATGCCAACTCTTTGTAGGATCTGCTAATTCCTTTTTTAATTTACGCGAAAAGGCATTAGCCACTCTGGCATTTTCCCAGGTCCGTATCGCATGGAAGACATCATATTTTTGCGGGCAACTCTCAACTGATTTTTGGTTTAATGGCATTATGTACGTTACGCCGACACCTACTGAAATAGCTTCAATATGTTCATATTCTTTTGGAGTTGATAAAGAATCTATTCCAAAATTGCCACCGAATGTTGCAGGGAAGTAATTCGAAAATGCCACATCCCGCAAATCCTTTCCTTCACTCGTTGCACTTCCCCATTGATCGGTTGAAAGATCATACATATTTCTGCCGCCACCTACATTCCAAACACTTTGATAATGCCAAGATCCTTCCGATAATGTTGCACCGGTTATACGCAAATAAGGTATATTATCAAATGAAGCCCTGTCAAATAATTTTCTAAAAAATCGTTTTACAGAATAATAACCATGTCCGTTATTAAAGAGAAATTCCTGCCCGTCCAAATCTATATATCTGATTCCATTGATACTGCTGACATCAGCATAGTATTCAGCTATTTTATCTTGCAAATACATATCAGGAATCAAACCATCATATCCGTAATTCAAAGTAACCTGTAATTTATATAAAGTATCACCAGCCTCGTGATTCGATTTCTTTGTATGCCAATACCCACGCTTCACATTTTTTAGTGTATAAGGAGATGTATTTGAAACTCCCAAATAATAAACAATTTCTTTCCCAATTTTTATCATGTTCAGGTTGGTACTATGGCCTTCCCATGAGGCTACTTCATTTAAAAATGTGGGATCGTTCACTACAATATCCGTATCTGTTTCTTTGATACTTTTCGCAAGGATGCGCTTTTGTTGGTAGCATAAACTATCGCTTGGTAAAGGACTGGCATCTTTTGTTCCAGG
>JBDTJV010000243.1:0-3730 GCA_039935675.1 Ginsengibacter sp.
GTATGCGCCGCGTTCGTCTACAATTTTAAGAATTTCATTCATTGCAAGATTAATAGCTTTAGCGCCACTTTCTGCCTCTTCAAGATTAGGTTCATGACCTACAATTCCTTTAAAAGCCGGATTACCCTGGCCCGCAATAATAACTAACGCAAATGCATCCAGGACAACCGGATTAATCGCAGAGTTTTTTGCTGCTTCAATTTCTTTTGGTGGTGCGCCCGCCAGACCTTTATTAAAATGGACACCGACTGTCCATTGTCTGCTGGCATTAAACAATGCACCGACTAAAGAATCTCGTTTCTTTTCGGGTAGCAATGTTTGCGATAACCAGACAGAGCGATAGCCCCATAAAAACTGGCCGGCTTCTTCTTTATTGGATAACCAGAATACATTTCCAGGAGATGCATTTGGTCGGTCATCCTGGGCTATAAGACTGGATGCATGGGCTCTTAAAAAATCGGTATCCCACAAATGTTTTGCAGGTAAAATGATATGTGTAAGAGGCCTCTGAAATGAATATGCGGGATCTTGTAAAACCCAATTTTCAAAACTTTGCCAGGCGGCCTGCGAATCTTCCTTCGTCAATCCAAAAGAAAGCATATTTATTTGCATCGTATTATCAGCATGAAAGCTGACCTGCTCGCCCCAATGATGATTGAATAATTTTTCATGATAGTGGCCAATAAATGTTTCGATCAATTTTCTAAAAGCACTATCAGATGAAGCCTTTATCATACCAAAAACAGCCCCAAATGTTTCCGGTAATTCTCGGGTGCGCAGTGTAAGCTTAGCCATTATTGCAAAACTTCCTCCTCCTCCGCCTTTTAATGCCCAAAATAATTCCGGGTGATTGTATTCGTTTACCGTTATAACGTCGCCGTTCGCCGTAACTACCTCCGCTTCCAATAATGCCGCAGCGGCGAGGCCATAGTGTTTCGAAAAACTTCCAAAGCCTCCGCCTTGTATGAGACCGGGAATACCTACAGTAGCGCAACCACCACCCTGCACATATCGTCCATTTTTAGTGGTTACTTCCTGATAGGCTTCAAACCAAATAGCGCCCGATTCAATAGTTACTGCGTGCTCAGGCCTCATTCCTAACGGGTTACCCTTAGGCATAAAATCGTTATGCAAAGATATCTTATTCATTTTACGGGTCCAGATAAGTAGTGAATCAGGTGCGCTTGAGTTACCCTGGTAACTATGACCTCCTCCTTTTATTACGAGACGAAGATTATTTTCACGGGCAAAGTTTACCCCCGCAACTATATCAGTTGTACTGTGTGCTTCAATTGCGTAAACGCTAGGTTGGGATTCCCACGCATTCAACCAACCGGTTGTTTGTGTAAAAGCCGGCGTATCTCCAATATAGTAGGGATTTTTAAGTTCTTTAAAAACTTCGGCGCATTGATTACCCGCGGGATTAATATGACAGGCATTTAACGGCGATTCTACTTTAATCAAATTTCCCTGAAGTGAATTTTTTAACCGTTGCCACTTTTCAGGGGATGGCCATTCCGGATCACCAGGACGAACACGAGTAAGCCTTTTTTTGATAGATACTAAATCTTTGGAAAAAGCAAATAAAGCTCGTGGCATAAGTGCTATTGCTGAAAGTACAAACGTAGCTTTTAAAAATTTCCTTCTTCTTATCTCGTTCACGTGGATAATCATTTTCGAATTATTTTATCGGTTATTAAAAGTTGGTAACATTGGTGTCAGAAAATCATTTTGAATTATGATAAATTGAATTCGTGAATATTTAAGTTATCAGATATCTTTTCTTTGCCCGAATCCTAAGTGTTATCGCGGCGCCAACCCACCAGAAGGCCTGGATGGGAGCAAGCAATGTTTCAGTTGTGGAAAGTACAAGATGATATAGTGATGTAATTCCAACGATCATAAAACCAATTGCAAGACCTATAGCCAGATATCCAAATACTTTTGGCAAAACGGTTGAAGAAAGTACAACCAGTCCAAGTGGCAAAAAAATCGCAGGTGCAGCTACTATGAAGTAAAGGTGTTGTACAGCATGTGCTATGTTCATGCTGACAATATCCATATTATCCGGAACCGAAAACAAAGCGGTAATATAAAAAATTACTTCGGTGAGGCTGACCATTACAAGTATGCATGCGCCTAATA
Source organism: Ginsengibacter sp. (assembly GCA_039935675.1). Taxonomy (GTDB): domain Bacteria; phylum Bacteroidota; class Bacteroidia; order Chitinophagales; family Chitinophagaceae; genus Ginsengibacter. The sequence continues at coordinate 2,146 of JBDTJV010000243.1, forward strand.
ATGTCATCCATCCAACTACCTGATTCATAGCTGCAGCGAGGTAAACAATGCTGATAGCAAAAAGCATGATCAGTACGGGGCCTACTGCCTGCAACCAGCCGCCCCACAATATTTCTTTATAATACCGTTTGCCAAATAAAATTAACTGTTCACTTGTTGCTCCATCAGGCGGCCCGGGATTAATGGCGAAAGATATTCCGATCATCAAAGCACCGATAAGTGCGGCTCTTGCACTTAACATTGCAATTTGGTATGCTGAATTTTTTGCTGGCATAAATTTCGAATTGAAATTTTAAAGGTTATATGAAGACCGTTGTTTTAAAATTGACTGCTTTATTGCTGATAAATTACAATATCAAATTGCCTGATCGGTTGGATGTTTGTAAATGAAGCAATTTGTTGCATGATATCCTTCATTCGTGGGTCAGACATAGCCTCACCAAATTGCTCACCCGATTTAATCCAAAAATTTGCAATACAAATAAAGCTTGCTGCCGGGGCTCCCGGCGTTGTCAACCCTTTGCGGATTTCATATTTCACGCAGTTGTCGCCAAGAATTTCTACATACTTTGGAATTAATGTTTTTGAATACATCTCAAAGTCAAAATTTGATACTTCCTTGCTCGGATAAAGAACGGTTGCACAAAATAGTTGGTTGTTCATTGTACTATTTTTTTGATTGTTTGTATTTTATTTTAATGTTATAATAATAGTTTTATTTAAAGGCTGATCAAACCGTTTTACCATTCATGAACATAGTAGAGATCCATAACAAAGTGCCGAGAATTATAAATCCAATTGGCACGAGGTCTGAAAGTGTATTATGTGAACCATAAGAATTTGGATCAATAGTATAGGCACCGTGCTAATGTGCAGGCAAAACCGTATCCGTCATAGAACTCACTCATACTTCGGTTTGCTCCCATGAATCGAAATTTATTGTCTGTCATTTGCTTTATAACTTCAATTTTTGTTGAGTCTGTGGCTTGCTTCCAAGTTAATGCTCCCATTGTGTGTCCTGCATCATGCAAAAGCATTACAATTGATGCTGCTCGTAATAATAATTTTGGTTTCATATTTTTATTTGTTTGAGTGAAGCCCAATTGTGTTGGCTTCTGTATCGCTGATGAAAGCCATATTGCCTGTTTGCTCATCAATCAAAGTTTTCGGCATCACTATTTTTCCACCCGCCTTTTCAACTCTGTTTAATACCAGTTGCAAATCAGGATTTGCATTCAGGTAAATTACTGCACCTGTTGCACCCGGTATGTGCATTTCGCTTTGCGCCAATGCACCGCCAACAGTTCCTTTTGTTCCGTCATAAGGAAACATGGCCATCTTCATTCCTGCCATTTCCATTTCGGATAATTCTACTTCAAGAATTGTCTCGTAGAATTTTTTTGCTCTTGCAATATCTTTTACTGCAATCTCAAACCAATTTATTGCGTTGGTTTCGCTACTCATTTTTTTGCTCATTACTTTTTGCTTTAATTGTTTAATAATTTCAAAGTGCAAAGAAATGATTTTGTAATTTCCCCTGATAGTAAAAAAGGGAAATGCTAAAAATGTTTTCCGAAGTCGTTAT
>JBDTJV010000244.1:0-7312 GCA_039935675.1 Ginsengibacter sp.
AGTTTAAAAAGAATGACATGAACAAAACGATGATGAAATTGGTGGTAGGAACTGAAGGCATGTTTTTTGTTTGCCTCATTCTATCCTTTGTGTATATGGCCTTTACTTCAGGTTTTGAACCACACGAATTGCAGGCGCTTGATATAAAAAAAACCGGCATATTCACCATTATTTTAATTGCCAGTAGTTTTACTTTTTGGATGGCAGACAGGAATTACAAAAATGGGAAAATAAAAAGTCTGAAAATCTGGCTGACAATTACTATTTTATTTGGAGCTATATTTTTAGTGGGACAGGGAAAAGAGTATTGGCGATTAATTAATGATCATGTCACATTAGGTGGAAGTGTTTTCGGAACCAGTTTTTATACACTTACCGGCTTTCACGGCTTTCACGTTTTTGTAGGGCTGATTATTTTATCCATTATTCTTTTGTTAACCTTCCTGGGAGATTTTGACAAGCCCAATTCCAATGTAATAACTGCCGTTGGCTATTATTGGCACTTTGTGGATATAGTATGGATAGTGGTTTTCACGGTAGTATATGTACTCCCGCATTTTACAAATATTTAAAACGTAACATTATGCGTTCCATATTCTCTTACTGGCATTTTGATTTTATCACATCTGCATTTCTAATTATTTTATGTTTTTTTTATTTGTACACAATCCATTTCAAACGAAGATATCAAACACTCTATTTCTTTAGCGGCATCGCTTTAATTATTTTATGCGTGGCTTCGCCATTGCATTTTCTTGGTGAACATTATCTATTCAGCGCTCACATGGTTTCGCATGTATTGTTGCTGTTGATAGCAGCGCCACTCCTTGTAGCGGGTATTCCAAAAGAAAACAGGTTTAAAAAATATTTTGTTTCCCTTTCAACAAACAAAATAAAGATTGTTGCTTTATGTTGGTTTACTGGAGTAGGCATTATGTGGTTGTGGCATATCCCTTACATTTTCAATCAAGCTACCTCGGGCCCTGGTATGGTTCTGATGCATCTGCAATGGTTGAGTTTGCTGGTTGGAGGAATTATTTTTTGCTGGCCGGTGATTAATCCTTATCGCGAATTTCGTATTCCGCCTTTATCAGCGGTGCTCTATCTTTCTACGGCATGCGTATTTTGTACTATCCTTGGATTAATGATAACTTTTGCTCCCTTGGGTATTTATTCTCATTACCTCAATATTACAGACTCTTATGGATATCTAAATTTAATAAGAAATCAGTGGAAAATATCTGCAGAAATAGATCAGCAGGCAGCAGGATTGATCATGTGGGTGCCGTGTTGCTTTATTTATTTAACAGCGTCAATGGTTATTTTAATAAATTGGTTCGAAAGGAAAGAAGCGTTTGAAATACCAACCGCAGCTATTATCAATAACTGATAATGGGAACAAATCAGCGATATAATTTTGAGATATGGATGACAAAGAAATAGCGGAAAAAAAACTTCAGCATGTTGCATCTGCTAAAGATCTTTCAAATGCAATCCAAAAGCTTGAAAGTAAAAAGGAGCAAATGGAAAATCATTTAAAAGGTGACGCACATTATTTTTTTGAAAACTTAAAACCAATAAATTTATTAAACCGTGTACTTCAAAATGTAAAGGAATCGCCGCTATCAAAATATTCGCTATTTAAAAAAGCGTTTGAGTTTGGAGCAGGCTATTTTACAAAAATAAAATTGATTCGCAAGTTCAAGGGCGCGCTGCTCAATACTTTCAGGATCCACACAATTGCTACTGTTCATAATACAATCGCAAACAATGCTAACCAATATGAGAATAAACAAAGCGAAACAAAACAACCAGCTATAAAACTTAAAGAAATGGGCGAGCAAAATCAAAATGAAAAAGTAAAAGCAAAGCCGGAAAAATTACCGGAGCCAACTTATTGGCCTTTCTTTCTGGCTATGGGATTGGCATTTTTAGGATGGGGCTTGTTAACTACGTGGTTGATTTCGCTGGCAGGTTTTATTATCTTAATAATATCACTAATTGGATGGATAAATATTTTACGTCATGAATGAAGAATCACAAAAAGAAATCAGCAGAAGAAAATTTTTTCTAAAAATCAGCCTGGGCCTGGCCGGTATAGGCGCAGCGGCAGCCGCTGTTCCGGTGGTGAGCGCATTAGTTGCACCTTTGCTGGGAAAGACAAATCAACAATGGCGGACCGTTGGAAAAGTAGATGATTTCAAAATAGGAACTACCAACCTGGTAACATTTACAAATGCAGATCCAAAAGCTTATGCAGGTGTTACCGCAAAATCCGGAGCATGGTTGCGAAGAAATGATCAAAACAATTTTATAGCATTCGCAGCCAACTGCACACATCTGGGGTGCCCGGTAAGGTGGGAAAAAGATGCGCATTTATTTATGTGCCCCTGCCATGGAGGTGTGTATTATGCAGATGGGAATGTAGCAGGGGGGCCACCACCATTTCCTTTGACAAAATATCAGGTAAGAGTATTTAATAATGAAGTACAGATAAAAACAGCCCCGGTTCCGATTACACACATCGGGTCCAAATCAGTATGAAAAAATATTTAAAACAAATATGGAACTGGATTGACGACAGAACAGGCATTACTGAAAACATCGTGCCGATCATAAAACATCCCGTGCCGCCAAAGGCAAAATGGAGCTATGTTTTCGGAAGTGCTACCTTGTTTTGTTTTATATTACAGGTAGTTACCGGCATTGCTTTATCCCTGTTATACCAACCTTCTTCCAAAGACGCCTATCAATCCCTTTTGTTTATTACCAACACGGCAAAGTTTGGTAATGTGCTAAGAGGCATACATTACTTTGGTGCTTCAGCAATGATCATCCTTGTGGGTATACACATGATGCGTGTTTACATAACAGCATCTTATAAATTTCCGCGTGAGATGAATTGGATAAGTGGAGTCATCCTTTTATTATGCACTATTTTCATGGGATTTACAGGGCAATTGTTGCGCTGGGATTCGAATGGTGTCTGGTCGTCAGTAGTGGCAGCAGAGCAATTGGGAAGAACACCTCTTATCGGTAAATACCTGGCGCGTTTTCTTTTGGGTGGTGACACCATCGGCGCGCAAAGTTTGAGCCGTTTCTATTCTTATCATGTGTTTATGGTACCCGCCATGATCTTTATATTCGTAGGGATGCATTTGTATCTCGTGATTCGCAATGGAATATCTGAGCCACCAAAAGCCGGAAGATTGGTCGACCCAAAAACGTACCGCGCGTGGTATAAAAATTTGCTAAAGGATAAAGGCGTTCCTTTTTGGCCCAATGCTGCCTGGAGAGATATAATGTTCAGCGCGATCGTTATCATTTGTATCATTTGCCTTGCTGTTATTTTTGGGCCTCCTGCGCTATCAGGCCAACCTGATCCTGCTGTGTTAAACACTTCTCCAAAGCCAGACTGGTACATGGTTCCCTTCTTTGCATTGTTTGCGCTGATGCCTCATAAAATAGAATCGGTCGCGATGTTGCTCGGCCCTATTTTAACCGTTGTTTTATTATTTTCAATTCCATTTATTTCCAACAGGGGTGAAAGAAGCCCGTTAAAAAGACCCTGGGCTGTGTATGGAGTTATTTGTGTTACCGTATTTGTGATCAGTTTATTGGTGATAGGATTGAAAGCGCCATGGTCGCCTCATTTTAATACAAAGCCATTACCGTTGAGCGCAATTAAGGCTGCCAATCCCGATTCCACAATCATCAATGGGGTACATTTGTTTTATGCAAAAGGCTGCAACTATTGCCACAGGATCAATAATTACGGAGGCGTAGATGGACCAAACCTTACCACTATCGGGAACCGTTTATCTATCCAGGAATTAACAGTTAGGATCGTAAATGGAGGGAAAAATATGCCTTCTTATGGAGGAATTTTATCGAAGAATGAGCTGAATAATATCGTGGCTTTTTTAGCTTCACAGAAATAGCTCAATTATTGGGTAATTGTGTGGCCAATTATTATTAATAATTTACTGTTCAAAACACTATTGACCATTATTCTGTTGCTTATTATATGTGTTTCAATAGCCTATTTATGAATATCTCTAACATTTTGTAATCCCGATTGCATTGAAAATTAAAATCCAGCTTATTTGTTGGTTTACTACAAAAGTTAGAAAGAGTAAACTGCGAATCCATTGATAAAAAACAGCATGATCCTTTAAGTTTAAAATAAGGTCAGTTAGGAATTGAGAACGGATTTTCTATAAATAAACAGGACGATAAAAATTTATCGTCCTGTTTTATAATTAAAAAGACTACAAAATATTTTAGGCAGATCCTGTCTTTTCTTTCACGATTGAATTCAAAGATTTTAGCCTGCTGAAAATTAAAACACCTCCAATAAATGCAGCAACTACTAAAATGATAAAGTACATTTTTTTATCTGTAAAAACATCCCAGAAACTCGTCATCACTCCTGCCAGTTTTCCTCCTATGGCAGTTGCCAAAAACCAGCCTCCCATTAGCAAAGCGGTTAACCTTGCCGGTGCTAATTTTGAAACAAGCGACAAACCAATCGGGCTTAATAATAGTTCACTAATGGTAAAAATAAAATACGTTAGCCAAAGCCAGTAAGGCGAAGTTTTATCCGAGTAAACAGAAGGAACAGACATGATGGCAATTACCATGACCAATGCCGAACAACCGGAAATAAAAAGCGCCATTCCAAACTTGGAAGCAGTAGAAGGTTCCTTTTTCCGCCTTCGCAAAAAGCTGAAAAGGAGCACCAATAAAGGAGTGAGTAAAATAATAAATAAAGGATTGATGGATTGAAATAATTCCGTGTTGGCTACTTCTTCAGTTCCTTTTGGCGGCCATTTATCTTTTGGAACATTATTAAAATAAGGATCAGGGCCCATTACCTGTATAATGCTCGTTTTTTTATCCACTATATTTCCATCGACTAGCTTTACATTGTTTTCTCCATACGGCGCTGCAATCGCCGCATGATCCTTAATATCGACAAAATGTTCGTCTACTTTGTTTACCAATCTTGGTGAATCACTTATAGTTTGGAGAAAACCAAGTGAACCAGCAATTTTTTGTGCAGTGGGCGAAACTGTTCTATCCGTATGTTTTTGTGCCCATAAAGTAAGACCGGTTGAATTTTGATTATATATCGTCCAGAAGATGATAGAGATGCCAAAAATAAACAGTAACGCGCCAATGGCTCTCTTATCTTGTCCGGTGGCTTTTACATAAAGTGATACATAAAAAGCGATAATCGGCAGGCAGGCAAAAATAAAAGCATCGTTAGATTTACTACCCATAATAGTTGTTCCAAAAATCATAGATGGCACAATCCAACCGATTACTGCAGCAATAATTGCCGGCAAAAAAACATAACCAAATATTTTACTTATCGGCATGTCTTCAGAGCGCTTTTCTTTCTTCACTTCTCCTTCTCTTACTCCTTTTAAAGAACTAGACAAAGTAATTAAACCAATGACAAGCCCGACACCGGCGGCGGCAAATGCATAACCCCATCCATATTTATTTCGTAAATAAGCAGCAACAAAATTACAAACCAGTGCACCTACATTTATACCCATGTAAAATATATTGTAAGCATTGTCTTTCAACGGTTTTAGGTCCGGGCGGTTATAAATATTTCCTAATAGCGTAGAAATATTTGGTTTAAAAAAACCATTCCCGACAATGATTAATAAGAGGGAAACATACAAAGCCGTATTACCCGGAATAGCAAGTCCAAAATACCCGAGCGCCATTAAGCTACCACCTATAAAAATGGATCTGATATAGCCGAGATAACGGTCAGCAAGTAAACCACCGATGAAAGGAGTGAGGTATACAAGTGCAATGAAACTTCCTACTACATCAGCGCCCATTTTTTCAGTCATTCCTTTACCACCTGTTTTATCATCAATCAAATAAAGCAGTAAAATTCCAACCATCAGGTAATAGGCAAAACGCTCCCACATTTCGGTAAGAAAAAGGACATACAACGCCTTGGGATGTTTGCCCTTTTGATGTGCAGCGAGATCTGCGTGTATCATCTCGTTTTCCATTTCCATAATTTGTTTGTTTTGATGATAAAAAAAATTAAAAACTTTTTAAATGGCTTGTAAAGTAAAGAGAAAAATCAAACTACCCTTATTTTCTGTAAATATTATTTTGAATACAATGTTTTTTTAATCAAAAACGCTTTTCTGCATAGTAAATCAACAAATATTCCTGGTTTTTATTTTCAAAATTATTAAAGAAAAAAATAGAATATTGGCCAATAATTCTCAGCTTTCTTTTTAAAAAAAGATTTGTCAAAAAAAAATGTAAAAAGAAAATAAACAGTAATATCTTTATTCATAAAAATATATAAAACATGAAAACTTTTCTCCTTTCTATTACTGCTTTGTTAGTATTTTCTTTTGCCAAATCTCAAACTGCCGATGACATCATCGCCAAACACATAGATGCGATTGGCGGCAAAGACAAACTTTCACAGATCACCTCAATGTATATGGAAAAAACTACCGAGATAATGGGTAACGAATCAACCTCAAAAACTACCATTTTAAATGGAAAAGGTTACAAAAATGAAATGGATTTTAATGGCCAGCAAATTGTCCAGGTGGCCACAGATAAAGGCGGATGGGTGATCAATCCATTTGGAGGTTCTACATCTGCCACTGCGCTTTCTCCGGACCAGTACAAAAACAGTGAAGATGAAATTTATCTTCCTGATCCATTATTTAATTATGCCAATCACGGTGCTAAAGTGGAACTGGCAGGCCAGGAAAAAGTAGGTGATAACAATACTAATAAAATAAAATATACCAATAAAGATGGTGATGTAACCACTTATTATATTGATGCAACAACCAATTATATTATCCAGGCTAAAAAAACAGGAGATGTGCAGGGCCAGCCGACCGAATTTACCATTAGCTATGGAGATTATAAGAAAATAGATTTTGGCATCTTTATTCCTTATTCAGTTGGAATCGATATGGGGCAGTTTAATTTAAAGAACACAACTACTAAAGTAGATATGAACAAACCGGTAGATGCTTCTATTTTTGACATGCCAAAATAAAAGAACCAGGTAAATACTATTTTCCACTAAAATTTAAAAGTGACAATAGCTTAGGCTTTTGTCACTTTTTTTGTTGAAAAATAAATTGACAATTTATTGTTACTCCTGGATTATCCGCAATGTCTTTTGATCCTTTTTCCCTTCAAAGAATTTATCTAATACTTTACTGAAAACAGGATCTGTATTTGGCAAAGAAGAAAATAAAGTCATGGAGGAATGAAGTTTTATATCATCTGGGCTGCC
>JBDTJV010000245.1:0-10101 GCA_039935675.1 Ginsengibacter sp.
TTGTGGTATTGGTTTGCAATACAACCTGGCTGGGACCATAAAAATCCTTTAGATCAAAATGAACAAAGCCATGAGCATCACTCACACATCCATATAGCTGAACCCTTCTGCCAGGAACAGACAGGTAAACAAGTACATTTTCAGCTGGTTTTCCTGTAGCTTCATTGGTGATTTTGCCGGTAATAATATGGCCAATATTTTCGGGAACATAAGAAAAAGCAGGGGAGTGGGCTCCGATATTTTTCCAATCGAAAGTCCTCCAACCCTGCGTTAATAATAAATCGTCGAGATCATTATTGGTTTGCGCGTTATTATTTTCAAAATAATAACCTGGATTTTCAATATCACCTTTTACGTCGGATGATAACCATAAATAATTATAAATATTTTCTTTTCCAGCCAGGTGCAAACTATCAAGCCTGTACACAGAAGCGGATAAATTTCCGGATAAGGATTTTCCATCTTCATCCTGTGTGGAAAGATCTATACTTACTTTATCACGTTTATTAAAGCTTTGCTTTCCTGGTCTTAAATGAATAACCATTTTGTCCTTAGGCCGCTTAAAATACAACCTCTCGCAAAGTGGTTGTCCGTTTGCATCAAACAAAGTAAGATGAGCAACTCCTTCATTCATGGCCTCTTTATCAATGTTGAAGAGTGCCTCGTTATTTGTAATTTTTGAGGTAGCAGAAAAACCAATCTTTTGCCTGGTTTCTGCAATCAAAAAGACAGCCCCGGAGGATTCATTTGCAGAATTTACCTTTATTTTTAACTGGCTTCCTTCATCAGACAAATGCATCACATAACCAGAATTGAAAGCTGCAGGTAAATTATTACTAGAAAAAGAACTATCCGGTAAGATCACAATTCCTTTATAAGTTTCACCACTCTTGGGTGTGAAAGAAAAATGCCCCATTCCAAACCGGTTAGATTGAAAATGTGCCATCGTATCCTTTGATTGGTTTACAATGACACCTTGCGCGACTAAACCATTTCCTGATTGATCATTTAATTTAAACCCAACTACGCTGCTCAATCCATTTACCAGGTTTCCTCCCTCTGGAAAAAAGGACAATTGATAAAGCGAAGGTTTATTCAAAATAGATGTATCAAGTGGAATTGTAGTATTGATAATTGTAAAAAACTTTTTGAAATATAAATCAGGCGAATCGTTTTTCATCCAGTTAGTATAAACTCTCAATTCATAATTACCGGACGCAAGCGTGAAAGGAAGTTGGAACGAACCACTGCCGGATCCATCCTTTAATGAAATTTTTGCCTGTAATACTGGTTCGTGCTGCCGGTTTAATATTTCAACATAAGCGATTTTACTTACTGAAAGTGGTTTATTATCGGCTGCGTTTTCCACATAAGCTTTGAACCACAAAATCTCTCCAGCGAGGTAATAATCACGGTCAGTGTGAACGTATACTTTTTCTCTTAAATGATTTTGATGATAGCTGGTTAGGGTGCTGATAATGTTTTCAAAATTATTTGTTTGTGCGGATGCAGAGATGCAAAATGCAAATGAAATAATAAGAACCAGGAAAATTTTACGCAAATTCAGCAAATTCATTTTATAGATTTTTATTAAGGCCAAAAACAATTTTTTGTGTTTTATTGGATTTCGCAGCATCCGGATAAGTATTATAAAAAAGCAACAAATATTTATTTAAAAACATCATATGATCCTTTATTACGGCCAAAAAGATGGTTTAAGAGGTGATCCGCTAAGCGTACAATCCACACATGAAGAAGATGCGGAAAAGTATCCTGTAGCTGTAATTTGGATTGGAATAAAACTTCCGCCTCCAAAATAATAAACAATACTGTCACCCGGAACATTATATTCAGTACAATTCTGAGGTTGATTCCATCCTACTGGCAACTCAGAATTATTGATAAATAACCTGCTTTGTTGAGTGACACCTGCTCCTATGTATCCAACTACCGGTTCAGTGCTGTCAGAGGTGCATATAATATTTCCTCTCGTTTGGTTTGGCTGCGAATCAAAAATAGAACCTATATTTTCTGTATTGCTTTTCATCGCAGACCAAAAATTGTAACCAGCAGAATCAAGCGCGTACTGTGTTACAAGAATACTGTACAAAACGCTAATTTTTCTATCATGCAAGGGTATTCCAATCAAAGGCTCTTCGTGAATTACATCTTGTTGTAGTTTGGCGGACGAACCTAATAAAATAGTTGATGCATCATCAGTATTATAGCAGACAAATACAGGAATAGCCCTCGGTATCACGGTCGAATCTGAGTGTACGTAAGTAAAAAGTGAATAGTATTGAGAATGAAATTCCCATGTTTCCGTATAGCTCCACCGGTAATACCTTGTATTGTTGTTAGGATCATGGGTATTCACAAATACCTGCACGCCGTTGCCATTATTTAAATTCCACCCGACATTGTCAATGGGCGGAGATATTTTGCATGAAACAAATTTGGAAAGATATTCCTTATGATCAGAAGTGGTAATATGCAACCGGTATTGATTAGAAGTATTTAGATTAAAATTGCCTGAATAATTACCATTCCCATTTTCAGATAATGGGTACATATTATTGGTATTATCTTCTATAACGACATTTGCATTCAATTCATTAATATCAGACGCTGTATCCCCGGCAGTGATATTCCTTGTCCTGCTTAATTTAATGTTTGTTTGACCATCGGGATTTATATATCCTTCTACCACGAGGTAATGATTGGCAGAGCCTTTTATTGGTGGATCATAAGGATCTTTGCATCTTGTGAGAAACAAAATCCCAATTAATAAAATCCAAATTATAGAAAAAAACTTTTTACTCATTAAAAAATCCGGTTTTTTGTTTGTTTACTTTCAAATTTAATTTTGTTTAAGGCCAAAATGATGGCTTAACAGGTGATCCTGTAAGTGTGCAATCGACACACGTACCGGAAGCTGAAAAATATCCTTTTACTATCCCATCAGGGGTAGAATCTTTTAAATAAGGAACAAAGCTGCTGGAAGCAAAATATAATAAAAAGCTATCCTTAATATTCGGAACATCATATTCGGTGCAATTTGGAGTCACATTCCAATCATAAGGCAAAGATGAATTACTGATAAAAAGTCTCTGTTGCTGTAAAGTACCTGCCCCGATATATCCAATTATTACTTCTGAATTATCTTTTACATTGTGAATATTTCCGGCAGTTTGATTGGGTTGGTTGCCAAAAATAGAACCAATACTTTCTGTATTACTTTTCATAGCATTCCAATAATTGTAGCCGGCAGAGTCAAGTGCATATTGAGTTACTAAAATACTGTACAGAACGCTGATCCTGGAATCATGGTCAGGAATCATTACGATCGTCTTTTTATCAATTTTGTCTTGTTGTAATTTAGCTGAAGATGCAATTAAAATGTTGTTAGAATTCCTGGTTTGATAACAAACATAAACAGGAACAGCCCTTGGAACAACCGAAGTATCAGGCCGATTGTATTTTAAATTAGACAGGTATTGCGAATGGAACTCCCAGGTTTCTGTATAATTCCACCGGTAAAAGTGGGTATTATTTGCAGGATCACCAGTACTTACATTTACCCATACGCCGCCCTGGTTTAGTTCCCAATTTAAGGTTTGGATGGGAGGTGATTGTTTGCAATCCACAAAATCAGAAGCATATTCTTTATTGTCAGATGTAAAAATGTGTAACCTGTATTTTGAAGCCGGGTTTAAGAAATACGAGGCAGAATAATTTCCACCACCATTTTCAGTTAATGGATAAACGTTATTGGAATTATCTTCAATCTGAACTTTTGCATTCGTTTCAAAAATGTAAGATGCTGTGTCGCCCGAGGTAATGTTCCTTGTGCGGCTGATAGCAATGTTGGTGATTCCATCTGCATTAATTAATCCTTCTACAACTAAAAAGTGCGCATTGGAATTTTTAATCTTAGGATCATAATGGACTTTGCAGGCACTGAAAAACAATATGGGAAGGCATAATGCCAACCAGTATTTTACTTTTGTACCTTGTATGAAACGTATTTTATAAAGTGTCTTCAATTGTTTTTGGTTAAAAACGAATATTATAAGTTATGAACGGAATAGCCGATCCGAAAATCGACAATTTATATCCATCGATTCTGCCATTCTCAGAAATAAAATAAACAGAATAGGCATTTTTTCTACCTGTTAAATTATATACACCAAAAGTCCATGAATTATGAGTAAGCTGGTGAATCTTATGATTGCCCTCAAGATTCATTGAAAAGTCAGTCCGGAAATAATCAGGGATCCTGTAGGCATTTCTTTCTGAATATAAAACCCTTACCGAGCCTGCATAATCATATTCTGCTATCGGCAATGTAATGGGTCTTCCCGTACTATAAGTGACATTTAAAGAAGCACTAAACCGATGGGTAAATTTATAGTTTCCATTAAGAGTTGCATTGTGTGGTTGATCAAAATTGCTTGGATATTGATCGCCATTATTAATTTTTTCTGCGGCATTGGGATCGTTTTGTTGAAGAAGCGATCTTGAATAAGTATAGCTAAACCATCCATTTAATTTCCCGGCTGCCTTTTTCAAAAGTAATTCTGCTCCGTATGCGGTTCCCTTTGTATTAATGACATCAGTTTCGATATGATGATTCATGATGAGAACGGCGCCACTTCTGTAATCCAGGTAATTGGTGTACCATTTATAATATACTTCGAGCGAAGTTTCGATGGTATTATTCTTAAAATTTTTGTACAATCCTAAAGAAACCTGGGTTCCTGCTTGTGGCTTAATGTTAGGATCACTCAGTTTCCATACATCCGTCGGAGAAATAGTGGTTGTATTTGTAAGCATGTGAATGTACTGTCTCAGGCTGTTAGCAGATGCTTTTATAGAAGTATTGTCAGAAAGAGAATACCTGGCAGCGAACCTGTATTCCGGACCCATATAGGTTTTGATGATTTTTCCGGATGGATAATTTGTTGTGGTGACTACATTATTCAGATCGACAGGCAAACCTGGAGCATACGTGTTCACAGAATGCGCACCGAGGTAATTGAACATAGAATAACGAATACCAGCATCAATAGAAAAGTCGGACGAAACATTATAATGATCCGACAAATACGCAGCACTTTCCAACCCATGTTCTGATTGTAAAGTATCAGGAATAACCAGTGAATATTTTCCTGAAGGACTTAATGTACCTGAATTTATATCATACAAAATGCTGCTTAATCCGAAAGCAATGGTGTGTTTATTATTTAAAAAATAACTGAAATCAAGGCTGGATTTATATTGATCAATAGAAAAATTAAGCTTCTCTGCATTTACAGAATCGCCATTAAAACCTACCTGGTAATCATAATGATCTATTCCAGCTGAAAGCACTCCATAAAACCGGTTATTGAAAATGTGTTTCCAGTTAATGTTGGCATTTTTATTATCATATTTGTAAGAGGTATCGCTATTCAGGTTGAATTTATCGCCACTGATATAGCCATTGACATACACATTATTCTTCGCGTTGATTTTGCGGTTAATGTGAATGGTACCGTCCTGGAATGAAGCCCGGCTTTGGGCATAATCTTTTGGCAATACCTTAAACAACCAATCAGAATAAGTGGTTCTTACCCCGGCTACAAAAGTGGTTTTGCTATTAATGATCGGTCCTTCAAGAGTCACCTTACTGGTAAGAGGGCCAATTCCTGCCGAACCTGCAATTTTCTTATCATTTCCATCGAGGGAAGTAATATCCAAAACGGAAGATAGCCTTCCTCCGTATTTTGCCGGAATACTGCTTTTGTACAGCGTTACGTCTTTTATTACATCAGCGTCGAAAGCAGAGAAAAATCCAAAAAGATGGGAAGGGTTATAAATATTTAATCCATTGAATAAAATCAGGTTTTGATCAGTAGCGCCGCCTCTTACGTTCAAACCCGTACTTGCTTCACCAACTGATTTAACGCCAGGCATGGTGAGAACAGCTCTTAAAACATCTACTTCACCCATTACGGCAGGAATATTTTTGATGGCTGTCATCGATAGTTTATCCATTCCCATTGTGGTGCTTCTCACATTTTTTTCTTTACCAGCTTCAACTAAAACTTCTTTCAATTTAAACACTTTTTCGTCCAGCTCAATATCAAATTTACCATCTGAATAAAGCATTACCTGTCTTTTGGTATCGAACATTCCTGGGGCTATAATATTCAATGTGTGCCTTCCGGCAGGAAGGACAATGGAATAATATCCAAACTGGTCGCTCCGAACCTGGATAGAAGGATGGTCAAGATAAATCAGGGCGCCGGAAAGAGATTCACCTGTTTGAGCATCCCGGACGTAACCAGCAATATTTACTTTTCCCTTGGGAATACCGTTCCTTTTTATTCCTATATCAAATTGTTTATTTTCAATTGAAATTTCATGACTTGCTTTTTTAACCGGATGAATGTAACCTTCCATTTCCGCTTCGTTTTTTGCGATAAGGCTAGCTGTATCTTTTTCTCCATTAAAAAATCCATTAGGAAGATTGGCTGCCAATGAAAATCCCTTGGTTATAAAAACATGATTGTCCTTATCAATCAAATAGTGCCATTTTGTTTTGCTGAATATTTTATCCAGTATAGATTCTAAATGCGCCTGTTTAAAAGAAACGGTAATGGTGGTACTATCGAACTGTGAGGGATCATAATAGAAATGAAACGAAGACTGGGTTTCTATTTTCTGGACGAAGTCATTGAAAGTTGCATTATTAAAATTACCGGAAATTAAATTTCCTTCTTCCTGTCCATATGCATGGATAGAAAAAATCAAACCAAAGAAAAAGAACAAACAGGTTACCTGCTTCATATTAATGAGTTAGTTGATCATAAAATGCCACTGTTTGAATCAGTGTATATTCAAAAGTTTTGCGCCGGAATTTTAAATGTTCTTTGCGTAGTCTTTTCTTCAGCTCGTGATTTTTATCCTGGAATACTTTAAAAACATCTTTTTTATTACTTACCAAATAATAAATTTCATTCTTATGAATATAAAAATGATCCTTCGTCAGAAAAACAGTCCATACAGCGGATCCCCTGATAGTAGGGTTTAATGTTTTGATCCTCCTTGCTAACAATTGGACATGGCCATTATACAACAGATCATAAAAACCGGAATTGTAAAGATTTAGCTGGTGATCTTCTTTCAATGCAATGAATGTGTGTCCGGACAAATGAAAACTATCAATAAAATCATTTTCCAAAGCAATTTTTTCCATATTATTTTCACTGGCAATTACCACCATGTTTCTGGCCACATCATACAACATCAAAAGGGAATCGTACATTCTATTCCTATAATTTACCCACCCATTAGTAAGGTTTCCGGTAACAAAATAAGGATCACCTTCCATTAGAAAACTATAATAAATGTATTCGGGTCCATTATAGATTGCAGCATTTCCATCGGTAAAATTATTATAGGCATCTACTGCGCTTTTCACCTGCAGGCTCGTTGTCGAATCGAAATTGGCGCTTTGTGAGAATGAAGCAGAGAATAAAAAAAGAGTACAAATAACCAACAAAAATTTCTTCATCAAATTAATTTATGGCAAACTTTTACGTGATATCCTGGTGTTGTTAGAAATAGACGGATTAGCAAAAAGGACAGGTCAAAGATAATTTTTGTTGAATGAAAACAAAGTTTTTTTTAAAGAGTAAAATTTTTGTAAAAACAACAATGCGCTTATTATCTTAAAGCTTCGGCGATGGCTTTTTTGACGATCGGTTCCATTACCTGGTATCCCTTTTCGGTAGGATGAACTCCATCTTTGGATAAATCTGCTGGAAGTCCTTTTCTCTCATCTGCCATTGCACTGAAATAATCGCAATAAACAAATCGGTTTTTGGCAGCATAATTTTTTATCCATTGATTCAGTTCACTGATCTTTTGCTTAGGATCCAGGCCGGGTTTCCATGGAATATCATAGGCCGGAAGAACAGAACACAGTACGACTTTAATGCCATTTGCTTTCGCCAGTTGTGCCATTGAAGCAAAATTGTTTTCAATCATCTGAACGCTGGATGGCCCAGTGTTTCCTGCAATGTCATTGATGCCCGCCAAAATCACAACTACTTTTGGCTTTAGATCGATAACATCCTGCCTGAATCTTATCAACATTTGAGGAGTTGTCTGACCACTGATGCCGCGGTCGAGGTAGGGATTATCTTTAAAAAATCCAGGGCTTGCATTGATCCAGCCATCGGTAATGGAATTACCCATAAAAACAACACGGTTCTCTTTTGAAGGAGTGGTCAATTGTGCATTTTCACTTCTGTAACGGCGCAAATTTGGCCAGTCATTATTTTGGTTTAATTCACTGGTTACAGAATCCATCTGCGCTTTAATTGAAGGAGTAAAAAGGATAAAAAAGATAGAAGTAATAAAGATCTTTTGTAAAAATTTCATCTGAATAATTTTATTTTTTTTTGTTCAAATTTTTTTTCCGGGTATAAAATTAACTACTTAGGTAAAATGAAATTACTTATAAAGTTCTTAAAAAATCTTTTTTGTTAATGAATCATTGAAAAAACATATTATTAATCCGTTTTCAAAATCACTTTTATAGTAAACAAATAAATAACCCGAATTTTCATTTTGACCATGAAGACAAAATATCCATCGTATCAAAAACTCTGTTATTTATTAAAGCACAAAATGTTTGAACGACACTTTTTTCAAAGTAGCCTAAATTGCAACTTTAATTTTACCCGATGCAAAAAAACATACTTATTTTATTTAGTCTTGGTATCATTCTTAATAGTTGCAATACAATGAACAATGCATCTTCGAACAACGATTTGATTTATAAATCAAAACAATTTTCTGTTTATCGGGATAGTGTGGTCCAGGATTCTTTTGTAGCAAAGGCTATTTCCCGAGATGAAATTGTTTCCAATTATGTAAGCCCGTCTGACCAGCAAAAAAGCCCGGAAATAAAATTTAAATTTTCAATAAATGGAGCGGATAATTCAGCACCAACTGGCAAGGATAATGTCATCACTTGCGCGGGGGGAAACGGAAATTATGAACTACCTGTTATTAAATTTGGCGAACAGTTTATCGATTCTACCAAAGTTCCTCCGGGAGAATTTTTGAAGAAAGATACAAAACTCACGATTCGGTTAGACATGAGGAATGTGCTGAAATCCTTTTCTGATAAAGGATTTTACACAACTTTCGATGGTAAGAAAATTTATAAAAATGATTTTAAAGGTGTATTTATTGCAGGAAACATTCCACCGCTTACCTGGGATTTCAACAATCTATATTCACATAAAGATTTGGAATTAAAAGATAACAACAAAAATGGGATTTATGAGATCAATTTGGATTTGAATCACAATCCGGATGAAAACAAAACGGCTAATTCATGGAAGCTATCCAGGAATATCAGCGCGTTTCCCCAGTATCATTCGCCAGATGTTTTGCCGGATGCTCTGTATAATTTGGCTTTAGAAGAAATGCAAAATGCCATTGAACCGGATAGCACCTTTCGCACGGGCAAAGAGTGGGCAGGAGTTTGGACGCGGGACATTAGTTACAGCATCATTCTTTCAATGGGAATTTTGCAACCAAAAGTGGCCATGATAAGCTTGAAAAAGAAAGTAAAAAATGGAAAAATTATCCAGGATACCGGCACAGGCGGCGCTTATCCTATTTCAACAGATAGAGAAATATGGGCAGTTGCCGCGTGGGAAGTGTATAAAATAACCGGCGATAAAGATTGGTTACAATATGCCTACGAGGTAATCAAAAATTCGATCGATGATGACCTTCAAAACATTTACGATCCCGAAACAGGAATGGTAAAAGGGGAGTCTTCATTTTTAGACTGGAGAGAAGAAACGTATCCTGTCTGGATGCAGCCGGCTGATATTTATGAATCTGAATGTTTGGGAACCAATGCAGTGCATTTCCAGGCAAATAAAGTTTTGGCCCAGATGGCCGCTGTACTCGGTTTGAAAGAGGATGAAAAAAAATACAATTCAGTTGCTGCCAAAATAAAAAGTGGAGTTAACCAGTATTTATGGCAGGAGGATAAAGGATATTTTGGACAATATTTATATGGAAGGT